>CAKPLQ010000012.1 GCA_934167685.1 uncultured Clostridia bacterium
GTTCATTTTCTACTCCTTTCACGAACACAAAAAATATGATGCGTAAATAAAATTTACACACCATATAATACACTATCTGAAAAAGCAGAAACTTACGAAAAGCAAACTAATAAAAAGAGCAATAATATTAGTAATAATAGTAAGTGCGATAATTGGTATATATGCAATAATAAATCGAAAAAATATAACCAAAACAGAGATGACATCAGAATTACAAAGAACGCAAGCATATGAAGATGTAAAAGATGGAGACAATGCAATAACAGACACAGATGGAAACACATTAAATGCAGTAAAATTTGATGCGTTTTTCTTAAAAGACAAAAATGGAGATGGAATAGCAGAATCAATAAGAGGAACATGTAACGAAGTAGCAAATCAAGCAAATCTTTATATGGAATTAAGTGTATTAGAAGAAGGGCATTTAACAAACGGAAAAATAACAATAAATGCAGACAACTTTTACTTTAACACATCAATAGTAAAAGACAATGAGGTAAAAGGAAATTACATATCTTCTAACACCAAAGAAATAGACTTAAATGACATAGGAAATGGAACACAAAAATTATTAATAGGTTCAGTACGTTCTGGTGATTATTCAAATTCATATAATAAAGCATCAGCAATAGGAAATGATACAAGCAAATATAGCAAAGAAAATTCAGTAACATTTTCTGGAACATTTGTAGACAGTGACGGAAACGAAAAAGCATTTTCCAAAACAGTACCATTTATGGTAGACTGGTATGGAACAGTAAATGCACAGATAGAGCCAAAAGCACAAACAGTTGAAGTAAAACAAATGGAAGATTTATCAAAAGAAGAAGGTTTAGAACTAAAATTTGATATAAGAACTTCAGAAACAAATAATCAATTAATAATGCAAAGTTCAGAAATTACAGGAACAATACCAGAACTAAATGGACATAAAGCAACATCAGTAAAAATTTCTGGAACAAATGTAACATATACATATGATGCAGAAACAGGAAAATATACAGCTATAAGAGAAGCTGTTATAGATGAGAATGGTAAAGTAACCTCAAATGCATATTCATATACATCATCATCAACCAAATATAACACATTTAATTTCACGATAGTATATCCAATAGAAGCATATCAAGAAATGGGAGAAGATATTACAAACTTCCAATTAGCAATACCAGTAGAAGCTGTTAATAAAGGATATAACAATCCTAATGAAGAAGACGGATTTGTAAATCCATATGTATCAGATACAGCAACAGGAGTAGTAACAACAACGTGGAGATTAAAACAAGAGCAGACATATTCAGCAAGCTTTTCAGTATATGTAGGAAACTATATGGGAACACCATATTATAGTTATGTAGTATCCAAAAAGAAACCAATTAATATTTATAATGGTATATCATTAGAAGAAAAAGATGATAAATATACAGTACAATGGAGAGCCTATACAGGAACAAATGGTGTAACAGATGGAATAATAATGAACGAAACTACCAATAAAACAGATGAGTTTTTGAATACATCGGCAAAATATGTATCAATGGAAGAATTAACAACAAACACAGGAATTTATTTTAGTGGAGCAACAGATACTTTAAAAGCAGATGGATGGATTAAAGTTTATGACGCTGATAATGGAACATTATTAAAAACATTTACAGCAAATAATTGGGGCAGTTATACATCATCAAATCCATATAAATACGAATCATCAGTAAAACATATAAAAGTAGAAACAAGCAGTACAAATGCTAATAGCTATTTCTATGTAAACAATATTAAAGAACTTGATGATGAATATATAACAACAAACTACACAAGAGAAGAATTTGATAATTTAACATATATTTACAGTTATTTAGATGGATATATGATAAAACCAAAAGCAGATGCAAGTGAAGCAACAACATATTATTATAAAGCAACAGCAAGTAATAAAGCATTATATGCAGAGCCAACATCTGTAGCAACAATAGCAATTAAAGAAAATACAATATCAACACACACAACAGCAGAACATCAAAAAATAACAATATCTACAGTTACATCTGGTTATAATGAACAAGGATGGAAAAATGGTACATTTTTAGTACAAATACCAAGTGAAGTAATTTTAACAGAAGTTAATGAAGTAACAACAAATAACGAAAATGTAAAAATAACAGCATATGATGTTTACGAGGATTCTGGAAACTACTACATAAAAATATTAACAGAATGTGCAAATGAAGAAACATTTAATATTGTTGTAGATTGTGACTTAACTCCAGACCCAAGAATTACGAAAACAACAAAACAAGTAAAACTATGGGCAATAAATGAAACAGCATGTGACTACTATTATAAAGGTGCAGACACATATGATATAGACGGAGATGCAAACACAACAGAAATGGTAAACTATAGAGAAACCGCATTAACATTTGACCCAGGTTCAAGTTTAAGCACAACACAAACAGGAAGTAACTATGGAGAAGATGGTGGAGTAACAATTGCACCAAGAGTTGCAAAAACAGATAAAAATCAAAGAACAGCAACAATTACAGTTTCTGCAACAAATAACTACACATATGATATACAAGATGTAAAAATTCTTGGAGTAGTACCATTTGAAGGAAATAAATATGTAATAAGTGGAAATGATTTAGGTTCAACATTTACAACATATATGAGTAATAGTGGAATATCAACATTAACAAATGCAGTAAAAGATAAAGTAACTATTTACTACTCAACAAGTGAAAGACCAAACGAGAATTTATCAGATACATCAAATGGTTGGAAATTAGCAAGTGATGTAGAAGATTGGGCAAAAATAAAAACATATTTAATAGTACTAGATAATTCACACAAATTAGCATCAGGAGATAAAATAGAATTTGAATATGAAATTCAAATACCACAAGGCGTAGATTATAATGAAGTATCATATTCAGAGCATGCAATATATTTTGCATTAAGCACAGACGAAGGATTATATTATACATCAACAGGTTCAGCAAAATTAGGATTTATGATTGCAAAACAATATGACTTAGAAATTGTAAAATATCAAAAAAATTCAAATAAAACGTTACAAGGAATTACATTTGCTGTTACAGAAGATGGAGCAGATACAAGTTCAATAAAAGTAACAGATAAAGATGGTAAAATTGTAATTACAGGCTTATATGTAGAAAGATATTATACAATAAAAGAGATAAAGACAACTGATGATTATGTATTAAATGGAGAAGAAATAAAATTCTATACATATACAAAAATAAACGAAGATGGTTCAGAAAGCTTGTACCTAACATATCCAAGCAAAGAAAGTGAGACAGCAAAATTAAATGCAATTTATGATACAGTACAATCAGATGAGGTAGTGGCTCCATCTGCAGGAAATGATTATAAAATTCAAATAAAAATACAAGACGAAGTAAAAGCAAAACTTGCAATAAATAAAACAGATACAGCAGGACAAGCATTAAAAAATATTAAATTTAGAATAACAGGAGAAGGAAAAGACGGAGAAATATTAACAACAGATAAGAACGGAAATATTAGTTTATCTGGACTTTATCTAGACAAAGAATATACATTAGAAGAAATAAAAGCAGATAAATATTATGTGCCACAAACTCCAATTAAATTTACTATAACAAATAACAATGGAACATTCGAATTAAAATATACAGATAATGGTTCAACAAAAACAAAACAAATAACAACAGTAGATGAAATACCTACAATTAATTTGAATTTGCAAAACGAAAAAATACCTACATATAGTTTACAATTAACAAAATATGCAAAAGGCGAAAAAGACTCTAGCGGAAATGATAAAACATTAGAAAAGGCACAATATTTAATAACAGGAGAGGGAATAAAAACAGGAGGAAAAGTTTTCACAACAAATTCTGATGGAGTACTTACAATTAATGATTTATACGAATATGTTGATGGAAAATATATAACAGGGAAATACACAATAAAAGAGATTTATGCACCAGAAGGATATTCTTTAGATGCTACAGAACTTAAGTTTAAAGCATATAGAGAAAATGGAACATTGAAAATACAAATTCTTGATGGAGAGTCAGTAATTAGAACAATTACACAAGAAGGTTCTGATACTTCTGAAAAGGATTTAAATATTAAAGATGCTAGTTCTTCAACACCAGTAATTCAAATTGGTGTTGAGGATGGACAAATATTTTCTATTTACAAATATTATCAAAATGGAACAACTAGCAAGAAAACTCCAATTGCAGGCACTAGATTTAAAATTACAGATACAAAAGGTAATTATGTAACAGGTTCTGATGGAAAAATTGTTGGAGAATGGTTTGATACAACACCAGCACAATTACCAGTTCCAGATATAACACTATCTTCTACAGGTACATATCAGTGGACACAAAGAGATGATGGAACTTGGGAGAGTACAGGAATTTATCATCAAGCAAGTAAAACAACTACATTAACATCAAATGAAATTGAATTAAAACAATCAGCAACACTTAAATTTGATTGGTCTGTATCTTCAGAAAGTGTAAGTTATGACTATGTTTATTATACAATTACAGATTTAAACACTAATAAAGCTGTAAATGGAACAGGAACATCAACAAAGATAGGCGGAACCAGTTATGGAAAGGTGTATGACAGTTTGAAATTTTTAAATGTTTCTTTAGACTTACCAGCAGGAAAATATAAGATAGGATTTACATATAGAAAAGATGGTTCAGGGGATAGTGGGCTAGATGCAGCATTTGTAAGGAATATTAGATTTGAACAAAAAGAAGTTGAAAAAACAGGTTATTATGCAGTAACAACAGACTCAAATGGATTGATATCAGCAAACTTACCAGAAGGCTTATATAAAGCAATAGAAGTATATACAGATGATAGATATGTATTACCAGAAAATGAAGCAGATAGAACATACTATTTTGGAATAGGTTCATCTAGGGCACAGACGTTTGACTGGGTAACAGGTTTAACAGGGCAAGGATGGAACTATGTAAATTCAGTAGATTCAACAAAAGACGGAGGAACAATAGCTGTAGGTTCATTCTCTAAATATTCTACAGATGTTGTAGATAATGCTGTTGATGGAATTGATATAGACAATGATGGAACAGTTGATAAAATTTCAGAAGGAAGCAATGATGGATTAATAATATCATATGATTCTGATGGAAAAGTGGTTTGGGCAAAATCATTTGGAGGAGACAGTGATGATGCGTTAAACAAAGTTATACAAACTTCTGATGGAGGATATGTTGCAGTAGGATATGCTGAAAGTAATTCTGTAAAATATGATGGAAATGTAATAAGCGAAATTTCAAGAACATCAACAGATAGTTTATCACAAAAAGATGCGATATTATTAAAATTAGATGAAAACGGAAATTATCAATGGGGCTTAAGAATTGGTGGAACTGGTGATGAAGAAATTCAATCAGTAATAGAAACAAGCCAAGGAAACTATGCAATATCAGGAAATTATTATAGTTCACCATTCAACTTCTATGATAGAGCAGGAACGGAAGTTAAAGGAACTATGACAAATGCAGGCGAAAGAGATGCATTTGTTGCATCATATTCAGAAACAGGTGTATATCAATGGAGTCAAACAATAGGTGGAACAAATAATCAAGATGCACCAGATTTAACAGAATATTCTGCTGGAATTGCAGTAGCATCAAATTCATCTACATCAGCACGTATAAGTTTATACAGTTTAACAGGTACATCTATAAAAAATGCATTTACAATAGGTACTGGAACAAGCAAAATAACAAGCTTAGATACATCAGCAGATGGAAACATTATTGCAGGTGTAAACTATACAGGAACACAATTTGATGCAGGTATTTACAAAGTAACAGCAACAGGAGCATCTACAAGAATTTATGAATTAACAGGTACTTATGATGAATATGTATCAGATGTAAAGGTAACATCAGATGGAGGAATTTTATTTGGAGGATGGTATTATTCAAAAGATACAGCAGGTAGTGATGGAACTACATTTGAAGAAAAATCTGGAGAATATGCGTGTGATGGATATGTAATAAAATTAAACTCTAAAAATGAAGTTGAATATTCAAGTAGATTATATGGGGACGACTATGATGGAGTAACAACAGTAGCGGAGACAAAAAATGGAGCATTAGTAGCAGGAGGATTTTTCAATTCTTCTACATTAAGCGCAACAAATTGTGAAATAGAAAAAGATGAAGAAGATACGACTCAGAAAGAACAATTGCTAACCAGAGTAGGAAATTCAGAAGCATTTGTAATAGAGTTAGGAGCATCAGGAGCAGAAGTTCCAGAAGCACAAAAACTTGAAGTAGAAAACCAAGTAAAAACATTTAAAGTAACAACAGAAGTTAAGAAAACTAATAATGTAGCAGGTGGAGACATAGATGGACAAACTGGAATAACAATTGATGGAGTAGAATATACACAAGATGGTATTCGTTATGTAGAAAAAGTAGAATATGGAAAAAATTCTACAAAAACAATAAAAATAACACCTGATGCAAATTATGTAATAAGTAGTATAACAATAAATGGCGAAGAATATACAAACTTTACAACAGCTGATGATGGAACAGTAACATTACCAATATTCGAGGATATGAAAGAAAATAAACACATCATAGTACAATTTAGTAATACAATATCAAATATAGAAGTAAACCACTTCTTATGGACAAAGAATGGTGGTGCAACAACAACAAAAGTTGCAGAAACGCAAACAAGTACAGGTGATGTTGGAACAAATTACGAAACGATACCAGATACTGATATAGAATATGAAATAATAACAAATGCAGACTATTATGGTGATAATATACCAGAAGGATTAAATGCAGATGATTATTATATTCCGGATAATTATAAGGGAACATATGAAGAAGGTACAAAACAAGTAATAAACTATTATTACAAAGAAAAAACTTATAAATTAACAGTACATCATTATATAGATGGAACAAGCAAATCAGTTCCTTTAAAAGGTTCAACAACAGGCGAAACAGTTGCAGACGAAATAACAGAAGACTTTAGCAAAGGTGCAGAATATACAACATCACAAGCTAGTGAAGATAAAATAGATTATTCAATATACGAATTAGTAGGAACACCAGAAAATGCTATAGGAAATATTACAGAAGATACAGAAGTAACCTATTATTATAAAGTTAAAACTGCTGATATAAAAATAAACAAAGTAGCAGAAGAAGATTATACTAAAACATTGGCAGATACGCAATTCCAATTATACGAACTTGTAGACAACACAGCCACATCTGCAAATGAGCTTATAGATACTAAAAATGTAGGTTCAGAGTGGAAATTGGTTGGCATATATGCATCATCAAATACAGGAGTTCTAAAATTAGAAGAATTGCCAATTAATAAGGAATATAGATTAGTAGAAATAAAATCTTCAGAAGGAAGAATGATTCCAGATGGACAATGGCAAATTCAATTTGTTACTGGAACATATGACAACACAGATACCTCAATAGTTACTATCAATGGAACACCATTAAAAATAAATGCGGTAGGAAATCCGCCGGCAATGATTAAAACTGATGATGGACAGTTGTTATTGCCTAATAAGGAATATTACAATTTCCCTACTAGTGGAGGACTAGGACTTAAATCATTCTACAAGATAGGAATTGTAATAATAACTATCGGAGTTACTTTGGGAGTTCTAATGATAGCCAAAAAAAGCATTTTAGTAAATGCAAGAAATAAAAGGAAAAGGAGAAGAAACAAATGAAAGAAAAAACACTTTTTAAAATTTTAGCAATTAGTATTGCTATAGTTCTAATGATAATGGGATTAAATTTACCAGCATTTGCAAGTATTACAACTACAACAAACACAAAAGACATTACTGTTTCTGGAATAGAAGCAGGAGTACAAGTATCAGCATATCAATTAACAACAGTTAATTATGATTATACAGCTGACCAACCACAAGCTGTACCATACACATGGAATAGCAGTGTAAAAACATGGGTAGATGCAAATTATTCAGCATATTCAGAACCAGAAAATTTCTATAAAAATGTAACAAGTAATTCAGACGAAGCAAAAGAATTTTATAGTGCATTAGCAGCAGCTATAAAAGGTGGAACAGTTACATTAACAGCTAAAACAGAAACTGTAGCAGGAACAGCTTCATATCCTGTAACAGAAGATAAATTATCAGGAAGTGTTACATTTGCCGGATGTGAAATGGGAACATATTTAGTTTTAATTGAAAATGGGTATATGGTTTATACGCCATCAGTAATAAACTTAACACCAGAATTCAATAATGATACAAAACAATGGGTTTTATCAGACTCCACAGCTGTAACAGTAAAAGCAACAAAACCACAAATTACAAAAACAGTTACAGATGAAGCAAAAACAAAAGACAACTACAGTACAAAAGATTCAATACCATTTACAATAGTAGCAGATGTACCAACATATGTTACAGGAAGTTTATCAAAAACATATAAAGTAGGCGATACTTTAAGTAATGGTTTAACTGTAGACAAAGCAACAATTAAAGTTGTTGGACAAAAAGGTTCTGCAACACCTGTTGATTTAACAGAAACAACAGATTATACACTTACATCTAAAGGAAATACAGCATTTGAAGTTGATTTTAAATATGACCAAATTAAGAATTATGACAAAGTAAAAGTTACTTATACTGCAAAATTAACAGCTGGAGCTTCAACAAATGTTGGTGGTGCTGGAAATACAAATACAGCAACATTAACATATAGTAATAACCCATATGTAGCAGATAGTATTCAAACACAAGAAACAAGTAATAAAGTATTTACATATGGTGCAGAAATTACAAAAACAGATAAAACAACAGGAAATGCATTAGCAGGTGCAGAATTTGAATTATTAAGTGATGATACTCAATTATATTTTGTAAAAACAGCAGAAGGATTATATTATCAAGCAAATCAATCAGATGCTGGAGCAACAACAAATTTAGTTGTTGACAGTAATGGTAAATTAAATATATATGGTTTAGATGCCGGAACATATGGTTTAAAAGAAACAAAAGCCCCAGATGGGTACAATAAATCAACAGAAGCAAAAACAATAACACTAACAGATGACAATTTAGATGGAGCTTTAGATGATGAAGAGGGAACAACAGGAATCTACAAATTGACATTTCCAAACTCATCTGGCTTCCAATTACCAATAACAGGTGGTGCTGGAACAGTAGCATTTGTTGCAGGTGGAATTGTATTTGTTGGATTAGGAATTACATTATTAGCAATAGCAATCAAAAAAAGGAAATAATAAATGAAAAATAATAATGATAAGATTTTATTAATAATTGCATTAATATTTATATTAGTTGGTACTGGGATATTTTTATATCCCAGTATTAGCAATTATCTGGCAGAAAAAAATCAAGTAGAAGCAATACGAAATTATGATGAATTAGTAGTAAATCTTGATAAAGCTAGTTTGGAAGAAGAAAAAAACAAGGCAAAAATATATAACGAAAATTTATCTGGAGACCCAGTTCATGACCCATTTGTTCAAGGTAGTGGCTATGCTTTGCCAGAAAATTATAAAGAAGTATTAAATTTTGCAGGAGATGGTGTAATGGGATATATAGATATTCCTAAAATATCTGTGTATCTACCAATATATCATGGAACAAGTGAAGAGGTATTAGAAAAAGGTGTTGGACATATTCAAAATACATCTGTACCAATAGGGGGAAGTTCAACACAATCTGTATTAACTGGGCATACAGGATTGCCAAATGCCGAGCTATTTACAAGGCTTGATGAACTTGTAGTTGGAGATATTTTTTATATTCACGTATTAGAAGATGTATTGACCTATAAAGTGTATGAAACGAAGGTGATTTTACCGGATAAAATAGATGAGTTGCAAATAAGCAATGGAAAAGATTTAGTTACTCTAGTAACCTGTACGCCATATGGAGTAAATTCACATAGATTGTTGGTAAAAGCTGAACGAACAGAATATGAAGAATACAATAAATTGGAATTAAGTAAAGATGAAGAAAAAACGCCAAATAAGAACCATAGACAATATTATCTGACAGGTGTGCAAATTGGAATTGTAATATTTGTAGCAATATTACTTATAATAATTCCTGTAATATTAATGAAAAGAAGGAAGAATTAAAAGATGAGAAAATTAAAAATATTAGCAATATTGTTTATAATGGTAGGTATAATAATAATGTTTTTTCCACAATTGAGTAATTATGTGTATGAGAATAAAGTAAAATCTGAAAAAGAAGATTTTGTTAATACTGTAGCTAATAATTCTGGTAATACTGAACAAGAGCAATTATTGGAGCAATTATATGAAGATTTAAAAAGTCAAAATGAAGAACTTTATAGTAATAAACAAGAAAATTTAGTTGACCCATTTTCATACGAACAGCCAAGTATTGACTTAAACAAATATGGAATAACAAACAATACTATAGGATATATAAGAATTCCTAAATTAAATATAGAACTTCCAATTTTGTTAGGTGCCAATACAGTGAATATGAAAAAGGGAGCAGTACATTTAACTGAAACATCGTATCCAATAGGAGGGGAGAACACAAATAGTGTTATTGCAGCTCATAGAGGATATGGAAAGGCTACTATGTTTAGACATATAGAAAAGCTTGAAGTTGGAGATGAAATTTTTATTAGAAATTTTAAAGAAGAGCTTACCTATAAAGTGTATGAGTTAAAAATTATTAATCCTGATGATATTAGAGAATTGGAAATTAAGAGCGGAGATGATATTATAACTTTAATCACTTGCCATCCTTATAGAGTTAATAATCAGAGATATATTGTTAAAGCACAAAGAGCTGGTTAAAGTTTAATCTTAAAGTACAAAGGTAAACTATTGAAATTTTAAATAGTATATGATAAAATAGCAACTGATTTTAATTTGAAAAGGAGAAAAACATGTTAATAGAAATAGAAAAATACATAGCATTATTCTTTATATATTCATTTGCGGGTTGGTTAATGGAAACCGTACAAATATCAATAAGACAAAAGAAATTTGTAAATAGAGGATTTTTAATAGGACCATATTGCCCAATATATGGATGTGGAGTATTATTAATAACATTATTATTGCAAAAATATTCTGGAGACATACCATTAACATTTATATTATCAATTTTGATTTGTGGTACACTAGAATATATGACTAGTTATGTAATGGAAAAAATATTTAAGGCAAGATGGTGGGACTATAGTCAAAGAAAATTTAATATAAATGGACGTATATGCTTAGAAACACTTATACCATTTGGAATAGCAGGAACATTCATATTATATGTAGCAAATCCATTTATAATGAAGTATATAAACATGATGCCAGAATTAGGTTTGCATATATTCACAGTAGTATTTCTATTGGTGTATGGTACAGATATGATTGTGTCGTTCAAAATAATTCTTAATTTAAAAGAAATGACAAGAGAATTTAGGGATAATACAGTAGAAATATCTACAAAGGTAAAAAAGATTATCAGAAAAAAATTGTATTTATACAGAAGACTTGCACGTGCATTCCCTAAAATTCAAAATAACGTGCTATATGATAAATGGGATGAAATGAAAAAGAAAATAGAAGAATCTAAAGAAGAGATTGCTATAAAAATAGATAATTCTAAAAGAGAAATTAGAAATAAAATTGATTCGTCTAAGCAAAGTTTTAAGAAAAAATAGAGTACGCAAAAAAATGCACCGATGGGACCGGTTCTCAACGGTGCACTTTTTTATTTTGCACCGTTGAGAACCGGTCCCAAACGTGCAATTTTTGATTTTAAGCTCTCAGAGCACTCAATCAAAGGAAGACGAGGCAAACCAAAATTAAAGCCAAGCATATTGATAGCGTGCTTAACAGGAATAGGATTGGTTTCGGCAAATAAATTTTCAATTATAGGTAGAGCTTGTAGTTGATAGAAACATGCTTCGTCAGGTGCTTTTTGAAAAAAAGAATTTGTAATGCTAAGTGTAAGCTTGGGAGCTACATTAGATAAAACAGAAATTACACCTTTTCCGCCAAGAGACAGGATTGGGCAAATCTGGTCATCATTTCCAGAATAGATTGAAAAATCATCACCACATAATGATGCGATTTTTGCAATCTGAGAAATATTGCCACTTGCTTCTTTAATGCCAACAATATTATCGATTTTTGATAGTTCAAAACAAGTTGATGGTTCAATATTCATACCGGTTCTACTAGGAACATTATATAAAATTATTGGAATAGAAACAGATTCAGCAATTGCTCTAAAATGTGCTATAAGACCTGCTTGAGTTGTTTTGTTATAATAAGGAGTAACAACTAAAAGCCCATCGGCGCCGAGGTTTTCTGCTAAGATAGACATTTCTACAGCGGAAGCGGTATTATTTGAGCCAGTTCCAACAATAACAGGGATTTTACGATTGCTAGAATTGACTGTTTTAATAGCACAAGTTATAGCATCAATTTTTTCTTGTTTGCTCATAGTACTAGATTCGCCAGTAGTACCACATACAACAAGGGCATCAACTCCAGATGAAATTTGAAATTGTATAAATTTTTGGAATTCTTCAGTATTAACACCATCTTTGCTAAACGGAGTAGCAAGAGCAGTTGCAACTCCGGTAAATAAACATTTTTTCATTATTTAATCATCCTTTCCATAATCTGAATAGCATTACTTGCAGAACCTTTTCTAAGATTATCGGCTACAACCCACATATTAAGGCCGTTTTTAACACTAAAATCTTTTCTAATTCTACCAACAAATACTTCGTCATGTCCTCGTGCAGTTGATGCCAATGGATATAAATTTTGCTGAGGATTATCTTCAACAATAATGCCAGGAGAATTCTTTAAAACTGAGATGGCTTTTTCTACAGAGACATTTTTTTCGAATTCAACATTTATACTTTCACTATGGCAAGTAGTAACAGGAACCCTTACTGTTGTAACTGTAATAGGTAAATTTGGGTGCCCTAAAATTTTGCGAGTTTCATTTATCATTTTCATTTCTTCTTTTGTATATCTATTAAGTAAAAAAACATCAATATGTGGAAGACAATTGTCATAAATAGGATGAGGAAATTTTACTAAAGGTTTATCAAGTTGTTTTCTGCCATTTTCTAAGTCTTCTAGACCAAGCTTGCCAGCACCAGAAACGGCTTGATATGTAGAATATACAATTCGTTTTATTTTAAAATTATCATCTAATGGTTTTAATGCAACTACTGCTTGAATTGTAGAACAATTTGGATTGGCAATTATATTATGATGTTGTGCAATATCTTGAAAGTTTACTTCTGGAACAATTAGTGGAACATCATCATCCATTCTAAATGTGCTACTATTATCAATAACGATACAACCTTTGGATGCTGCAATAGGAACAAAATGTTTTGAGATTTCGCCACCTGCTGAAAAAATAGCAAAATCAAAACCGATGTCAAAAGAATCCTCTTTTAGTTCTTGAACTATATAATCTTTATTAAAAAATTTCAATGTGGTTCCAGCCGATTTACTTGAACTGAATAGAGTATATTCAAAATTAGGTAAATTCTTTTCTTCTAAAATTCTCAATGCTGTTCTGCCAACTAGCCCTGTTGCGCCAATAATTGCTAATTTATAAATTTTCATAACTCCTCCTTAAAAAAATCTTATTATAAAATTGTATGATAATTATTAAGATATATGACTTGTATAAATATGGTGCCACACACATGTGTCGAATTATGTCGAACGAATTTTCTTGACAAACCGAGCTGGGTGATAGTATAATAGACGGGTAAAAGGCCAATTCTTATATCAATTATTTAAATTCTAAAAACTGAAATTTAAATCTCAAACTTGACTATCAATCCATAAAATGTTAAAATAATCAGCAGAGTGTAATAGAAAATAGAAAGAAGGAAAAGAAGTGAAAGTATTAGCAATAGGGGATATTGTTGGAGAAGCAGGAGTAAAAAAATTAAAAGAAGAACTACCTAAGATAAAAAAACAAGAAGAAATCGATTTTGTAATAACAAATGGAGAAAATGCTGCAGGAGGAATGGGCTTAACAGAAAGATATTTTAAAGATATAGTAGATGCAGGAACAAATGTAGTTACAATGGGAAATCACACATGGGGAAAAAAAGATATATTTAAATTTATAGACCATCATAGATTACTAAGACCAGCCAATTATCCAAAAGGAGTAGTAGGAAAAGGTTGCGAAATATATGAATGCAAAGGCAAAAAAATTGCAGTAATGAACTTTTTAGGAAGGGTAGATTTAAATATACTTACAGAAAATCCATTTGTAATGGCAAAAGAAATGGTAGAAGAAATTAAAGACCAAGTAGATATGATATTTATAGATTTTCATGCAGAAGCCACAGCAGAAAAGATTGCGATGGGAAGATTTTTAGATGGTAAAATCACTGCATTATGGGGAACACACACACATGTGCAAACTGCAGATGAACAAATATTACCAAATGGAACAGGATACATAACAGATTTAGGAATGACAGGACCAAAAGATTCTGTAATAGGAATGGATGTAAATGTATCTTTTAAAAGATTTGAAACAACATTGCCAGAAAAATATAAATTAGCAGAAGGCGAAAGTATGTTAAATGCAGTAGAATTTATAATTGATGATGAAACAAACAAAGTAACTGAAATAAAAAGAATTCGTGTATAAACATAAAATCTGTCGAAACCTGCGACGAAAACTTGAAAAAATTTCCAATAACTCCTAGACAAAAATTTCCATATGTTGTAAAATACAAAATGTAAACGTTGCAACAAAAATTAAATTATAGGAGGCAGAAAAGAATGGAAATTTTAAAAATTTCATCAAAATCTAATCCAAATTCAGTAGCAGGAGCTATAGCAGGATTAGTTAAAGAATCACAAAAAGCAGAAATGCAAGCAATTGGAGCAGGAGCTCTAAATCAAGCAGTAAAGGCAGTAGCAATAGCAAGAGGATTTGTAGCACCAGCAGGAGTAGACTTAGTATGCATACCAGCCTTTGCCGAAGTAGAGGTAGAAGGAGAAGATAGAACAGGAATAAAACTGATTGTAGAATCAAGAAAATAATAGAAAAGTAAATAAAAAATTGGGGGGCATTTTTAATGCTCCCTTTTTGGGCAAAATTTGGAAAAAAGCTTGAAAAAATTGCTGTAATGATATATTATTACAAAGTAATGAGGTGATAGTTTGAAAGGCAATTGGATAAAATATATATTTGTAATATTTGTAATTGTAGTAATAATTGCAGTAATCTATAAAGTAAATCAAAAAGAAAGTAAAAATGAAGAAGAAACTAAAACAACGACTACAGAAGAAGAGATTGTAAAAGAAATTAATCTAGGAGTTGCTTCATTTGATACAGCAAATCCGATATTAAGTCAAAATAAACAAGTGCAAGAAATATCAAGAGTAATATATGAGCCATTATTCGAATTAGATTCAGAATACAAATTACAAAAATGCTTGGTAGATGACTGGGCAAAAACAAGTCCAACAACATACTTAATAAAAATAAAAAATGATGTAAAATGGTCTGATGGAAGTATGCTTAAAATAGAAGATGTAATGTATACAATAGATATTTTAAAACAGATACCATCAATATATGGAAATAATGTTCAATATATAGTGGGAGTAGATAAAGTAGATGAGGATACAATTCAGATATCTATAGACCATGAAATTACTTTTTTTGAGTATAACCTAATTTTTCCAATAATGAGCAAAACATATTATGAAGGGCAAGACTTTTCAAATACAGATAAAAATAATGCACCAATAGGAACAGGAAAGTATAAAATAGTTCAGAATGATAATGATAAAATAGTTTTAAACAAAAACGAAAATTACACAAGAGATAACTTGACACTTGAAACAATAACAATATCTAAATATGCAAGTTTAGGAGAATTATACAATGCGTTTAAATTAGGCAAAGTAGATATATTAACAACAAACAATACTTCAATAGAAAGTTATATTGGAACAATAGGATATAATAGGCAAGAAGTGGCAGGAAGAGAATTTGATTATTTGGCGTTAAATACACAAAATGCAGTATTAGGAAAAACAGAAGTAAGAAATGCGTTGTCACATGCTATAAATAGAGACAATATTGTAGCAACACAATATAATAGTAAATACAAAGTAATGGACTATTCTTTAGATTATGGAAGTTGGCTAAAAGGAGAGGCTGGGGATAATTCATATAATCCAGAGCTTGCAAAACAAATTTTGGAACAAAATGGTTGGGAATATAAATACAACAGATGGCAAAAAACAGAAAATTATATTACACAATCATTAACATTTAGGCTTGTTGTGCAGGCATCTAATCAGACTAGAGTAAATATTGCAGAGATGATAAAAGCAGATATGACTAATATTGGAATAAATGTTACAATAATCAAAGCTAGTGATAATCAATATCAAAGTTATTTACAAAATAAAAATTACGAAGCAATAATAACAGGAACTACAATTTCTGCAAATCCAAGTATAGAAACATATATGAGCATGTGCAATTTTAATAATGAGGAATTAAATAATTTGATGGCAGAAGTAAAAAACATAACAAAAGAAGATTTATTACAAGAAAAATATAAAAGAATACGTGAGATTTTTAATGAACAAAAACCGTACATTGGCTTATACAGCAATTATTATGCAGTAGAAAGTAGTTGGTCACTTAGAGGAAATGTAAATGCAAATTGGTACAATATTTTTATTGATATTAATAATTGGTATAAAAATTAAAAAAATGCTTGACAAAAGAAAAAATTAGATATATAGTATGAATATCGAACAAAAGTTTATAAAAGTAGGAGGAAAATTACATGGAAGAAAACGTAGAAAAGAGAAAGGCATTAGAAGTGGCAATGAGCCAAATAGAAAAACAATTTGGAAAAGGGTCAGTAATGAAACTTGGCCAATTTAAAGCAATGGAAATAGAAGCAATTCCAACTGGAGCATTAAGCTTAGATATAGCATTAGGAATAGGAGGAGTTCCAAGAGGAAGAATTATAGAAGTATATGGACCAGAATCATCAGGAAAAACCACACTTGCATTACATGTAATAGCAGAAGCACAAAAAATGGGAGGAGAAGCAGCATTTATAGATGCAGAGCATGCATTAGACCCAGTATACGCTAAAAAGCTAGGGGTTGACATAGATAACTTAATAGTATCTCAACCAGACACAGGAGAGCAAGCATTAGAAATAACAGAAGCATTAGTAAGAAGTGGTGCTCTAGATGTAATAGTAGTAGACTCTGTTGCAGCATTAGTACCAAAGGCAGAAATAGATGGAGATATGGGAGATTCTCATATGGGACTTCAAGCAAGATTAATGTCACAAGCATTAAGAAAACTTGCAGGAGCAATAAATAAATCAAAAACAGTATTAATATTCATTAACCAATTAAGAGAAAAAATAGGAGTAATGTTTGGAAATCCAGAAACAACAACAGGAGGAAGAGCATTAAAATTCTATGCATCAGTAAGAATGGATATAAGAAAAATAGAAAATATCAAACAAGATGGACAAGTAGTTGGAAATAGAGTAAGAGTAAAAGTTATCAAAAACAAAGTAGCTCCACCATTTAGAGAAGCAGAATTTGATGTATTATATGGAAAAGGAATATCAAAAGAAGGAAATATATTTGATATGGCAGTAAATCTAGACATAATAGACAAGAGCGGTTCATGGTTTAGCTATAATGGAGAAAGAATAGGTCAAGGTAGAGAAAATGCTAAGAGATATTTAATGGATAGACCAGAAATGCTTAAAGAAGTAGAAACAAAAGTAAGAGACAATTTCGCGAAAGCATTTGAGCAAAGCTTAGGAGAAGAAATGGTAGAAGAGGAAGATAAGGAAGAAACTGAGGAAGAATAATGTTATATAATATAGGAGAGGCTGAGATAGGCCTCTTTTTGTTGTGCTTTTGCTTAAGTAAGTAAAAAAGAGAAGAGTCAAATAAAATTTATTAGGAATTTCTTGCTATTTTAAAATTAAAATAGTAAAATAGAAACAGAAATTAAGAAAATCGAAAGGAAAGAGATATGAATAAAAAATGGCAAATAAATAAAGCACCACAAGAGCAAATCGAAATGTTGCAAAATAAATATAGTATTAACAAATTACTAGCGATAATATTAGCCAATAGAGGAATTGTTGAAGAAGAGCAAATAGAAAAATTCCTGAGTCCAAAAAGAAGTGATTTTTATGACCCATTCGGAATGCCAGATATGGAGATTACAGTTAATAGAATAATAAAAGCAATAAACAATCAAGAAAAAACGATAATATATGGAGATTATGATGTTGATGGAATAACAAGTGTAACAGTGTTAAAAAGTTTCTTAGAAGAAAGAGGCTTGAATGTTGGAGTATACATACCTAATAGGTTAGAAGAAGGTTATGGACTGAACAGAGCAGCAGTTGAAAAAATAGCAGAAGAAGGATATACACTAATGATAACTGTAGATTGTGGAATATCAGCAATAGAAGAAGTCAAATATGCAAGTGAGTTAGGAATAGAAACACTTATAACAGACCATCATGAGCCAGGAAGTGAGCTTCCAAAGGCATTGGCAGTTGTAGATGCCAAGAGAAAAGACAACAAATACGAATGTAGAAATCTAGCAGGAGTAGGAGTAGTGTTTAAGCTTATACAAGCAATTTCTATAAGATTAGGTTTGGAAGAAAGAGAATACTTAAAATATTTAGATATTGTATGTTTAGGAACTATCTCAGACATAGTGCCATTAACAGATGAGAACAGGGTAATAGTAAAATTAGGACTAAAATTAGTACAGCAAACAAGAAATTTAGGATTGAAATCAATTTTACAATCAATAGGATACAACAACATTGATTCAACAGCGATATCATTTGGTATAGCACCAAGAATAAATGCTTGTGGAAGAATGGGACATCAAGAAGATGCATTAAATCTATTTTTGTCAAAAGAATCAAGACAAGTTTATGAATTAACACAAAAACTAAATGAATATAATAAAGAGAGACAAGAAATAGAAAAAAATATTTTTGCTGATGCAGTTCAACAAATAGAAAGAGACGGCTTGGATAAAAAAGATACAATTGTAGTTATGGGCAAAAATTGGCATCATGGAGTAATAGGAATAGTTGCATCAAAAATAACAGAGATGTATTTTAAGCCAAGTATATTATTATGTGAGGAAGATGGACTAGGAAAGGGCTCTGGTAGAAGCATTCCAGGATTTGACCTGTATGAAACCTTGACAGAATGTTCAGAAGCAATAGAAAGATTTGGCGGACATGCAATGGCAATTGGAATAACAATTAACTCAAATAAATTCGAGGAGTTTAGAAATAAGTTTGAAAAAATAGCTAAAGAAAAGAAAATAGAAGAAATTGTCCCAATCTTAAAAATTGACTCACAAATAAGTCTAGATGAAATTAATAGAGAAATGGTAGAAAGTTTAAAAGAATTAGAACCATTTGGAGAAGAGAATAAAACACCATTATTTTTGTTTAAGAATTTAAAGATTGATTCAATAAGAGCACTTACTGAAGGCAAACACTTAAAGCTTACAGTAAAAGAAAATAAAAATATAGTAAATGCAATTGGTTTTAATATTGGAGAACTTGCGAATGAATATAGGATTGGAGATAAAATCAATCTTGTAGGCAGTCTTGAAATAAACTCATTTAATGGAGTAGATAATATTCAAATAAATATTAAAGATATAATGCACGGATGGGACCGGTTCTTAACGGTGCAGTGCACCGCAAAGAACCGGTCCCAAACGTGCAAAATAAAAATTGCACCGATGAGAACCGGTCCCAACGGTGCAGTTTTGAAAAAGGGGGAAATGCTATGACGACAAATTATACTATAAAAGATATAATAGATAAAGCTAAGAAGAATAAAAGATGGGCAGATACAAAGTTAATTCAAAGGGCTTACAATTATGCTGTCCAGAAACATGGAGACCAAAAAAGAAAGTCAGGGGAGCCATATATAATACACCCAACGAATGTTGCATATACAATTGCAGAGTTAGGTCTAGATGAACCAACTATTTGTGCAGCATTATTGCATGATGTTGTTGAAGATACAGATGCAACAAATGAAGATATTAAAAGAGAATTCGGCGAAGAAATTGCAGAAATGGTAGATGGTGTTACTAAATTAAAATTGATACAACATGCATCTATTGAAGAGAATCAAGTAGAGAATTACAGAAAAATGTTTTTAGCAATGGGAAAGGATATTAGAGTAATAATCATTAAATTAGCAGATAGATTGCACAATATGAGGACTCTTGAATTTCTAAAAAGGGAAAGACAGATTGCTATATCAAAAGAAACGATGCAATTATATGCGCCACTTGCAAATAGATTAGGTTTATATTCTATGAAATGGGAACTTGAAGATTTAGCTTTTAAATATCTATATCCAGAGGAATATGGCGAATTGATTAAAGGGATAGAGCAAAAAAGAGAACAAAGATTGAAGTTTATAGAAAAGATTATGCAAGATATAAGAGTGCAACTAAAGAAACAACATATAGAAGCGGAAGTTACAGGAAGAGCAAAACATTTATATAGTATATATAGAAAAATGCAGAGAGATAGCAAAACACTTGACCAAATTTATGATTTGTTTGCATTAAGAATTATAGTTAATTCAGTAAAAGACTGTTATGCTGCATTAGGTGTTGTGCACGAGATGTATACTCCTATGCCGGGAAGATTTAAAGATTATATTGCAGTTCCAAAAGCTAATATGTATCAATCTATACATACAACTCTTTTAGGAGAAAAGGGTACTCCATTTGAGGTTCAAATTAGAACTTGGGATATGCACAGAATTGCTGAATATGGTATTGCTGCACATTGGGCATATAAAGAAGCTAATTATGGAAGTAAAAAAGGACATCAAAATGTTAAAGTACAGGACGATAAACTTGCTTGGCTAAGAGAAAGCCTAGAATGGCAACAAGAAATGCAAGATCCTCAACAATTTTTGGAGACGTTAAAAACAGAATTGTTTGAAGATGAAGTTTATGTGTTTACACCAAAGGGCGCAATAAAAGTATTGCCTAAAGGAGCAACTCCAATAGATTTTGCATATTGTATACATGCAGAAATTGGAAATCATATGACAGGGGCTAAAATTAATAGTAAGATGGTTCCTATAATAACTCCTATTAGAAATGGAGATATTGTAGAAATATTAACATCAGATAATTCAAAGGGGCCAAGCATGGATTGGCTTAAATTTGTAAAAAGTACATCTGCTAGAAATAAAATAATGTCATGGTTTAAAAAAGAGAAAAAAGAAGAAAATATTGAAAAAGGTAAAGCTTCAATTGAAAGAGAATTAAAAAGAATTGGAATGGCATATGGAGATATATTTAAAACAGAATATATAAATCCAATGCTTGATAGATACAAATATAAAAACCTTGACGAGATGTATGCAGCAGTAGGATTTGGTGCTATAACTGCACAAAAAATAATTGCAAGAATGTTGATAGAATATAGAAAAGAACATAAAGAAGAACCTATAGAAGAGAAAATAGAAGAATTATCAACAGCAAGAAAGAATCCTCCTAGACCATCAGATTCCGGAATAATTGTAAAAGGCATTGATAATTGTTTAGTTAAACTTTCAAAATGTTGTAATCCACTTCCGGGGGATGAAATAATAGGTTATATAACAAAAGGAAGAGGCGTATCAGTTCATAGAAAAGATTGTGTAAATGTAAATGAGTTATTAAAAGAAGAAAATAGAATAATTGATGTTAAATGGTATGACCAAGAAAAGGTAACATATACAGTAGAGATTGAAGTGTTTGCAAATGATAGAAATGGACTTTTGGCGGATATAATTAAAAAAATAAATGATGCTAAGGCTAAAATTTTAGGAGTAAATGCTAGAGCAACAAAAGAAAGAATTGCTATAACAGAGGTAACTCTTGAGGTTGATAACTTGGACGGGCTAAATAAAATAATTCGTGAGCTTAGAAAAGTAGATAGTGTTTATGATGTAAAAAGAAAGAAATAGCACGGATGAGACCGGTTCTTAACGGTGCAAAAAAACTGCACCGTTAAGAACCGGTCTCATCCGTGCACTTTTGTAATATAAATGTAATATTTAAATATAGCGAAAAATGTTGACAAATTTAAAAATATAGTATTAAATAAAAGAGTAAAGTAAAATATGAATTATACTTTTCTTGGGGGTGATAAAGATGGCAAGAAACACAAAAACAGTGGTAGGATTAGTATTGATAGTAGCAGTATTACTAGTTGCAGTTGGTTATGCAGCAATTACAGCAGTAACTTTAAATATAAAAGGTAAAGCAGATGCAAATACAGACACAAAAAATTTTGTTGTAAAATTTACAGGAACACCAACAGTTTCTGATGCTGATAAAGTAACAGCTACATTAAGTACAACAGACCAATTAAAAGCAACAATGGATGTAAAAGGGTTAACAGCTAAAGGAGATACAGCTACAGCAACATTCACAATTGCAAATGACAGTGCAGATTTATCTGCAGCATTATCTGCAGTATCAACATGTTCAAATACAGAATATTTTAGTATTTCTCATAATATTGCAAAAACACCACTAGCAAAAGGTGACACAACTACAATAACAATAACAGTTGAGTTAATTAAGACACCAATAGATGTGAACCCAACTGGTACAATTGATGTTGTTATAACAGCAGAACCACAACAACCTAATGCATAGTATAATGTTAAATTTCAAAGGAAGAGCTCTCTTCCTTTGAAATTTAGTAAAATTGAATAGTATTATTTGTGTTTGTTTAAATACAAGAAAATACATATAGCCATAAAGACATACAGCAAAGAAAAATAGATAGAAACAATACTGTTCAAAATGTTAGTATAAGATATCGGAAGAGGGTGAAAAAATGAGAGGAAATAGAAAATTAGTAGTAGGAGGAGTATTATTATTAGCGATAATATTAATAGCAGTTGGTTATGCAGCAATAGGCACAAAGAGTTTAAAAATAACAGGAACATCAACAGGAACACCAAGTTCTGGAAACTTTACAGTAAAATTCACAGGGACACCAACAACAGGTGGAAAAGGAACAACAACAGCTACATTAAGTACAACAGACCCATTGGCAGCAACTATGAATGTAAAAGGACTGACTGCAAAAGGTGACAAAGCAACAGCTACATTTACAATAACAAATTCCAGCCCTGACTTGTCAGCCGGATTAACTGCAACAGCAAGAGTTACTAATACAGAATATTTTAAGGTAACACCAACAATTGCGACAGCAACTGTTGCAAAAACAGGAACTACTACAGTTACAGTAACAGTAGAATTAATAAAAACACCAATAGACTCAGACCCAACAGGAAATGTAACAGTTACAGTAACTGCAACACCAAAACAACCAACATAAATCTAAAGAAAATTATAAAAGTTAAAAGGAGGAAAGATGAAGGTTGAAAAAATAAGGTTATATACAATAGAAATTGCACTAATAATATTCTTCCTTTTAGCTATGATATTTAATAAAGTCATAACAAAACCAATAATAGCGGTAGTATTATTAGTGTTTATGGTAATCAGCAAATTGTTAGTGAAAACTGGAAAACAGAGTTTATTAGACAGTACTTGGACTACAATATTATTAGTAGGGATAGGATTTGTATATGTAATTCTATTGTACGTATTAGGAATATTTACAGGATTTTATGAATCTACGGTCAAATTAAGTATTTGGTCAATAGAAAATCTTATAATACCATATGTAGTAATAATAATATCAGCAGAGAATATAAGAAAAACTATTTTACTAAAAGAAGTAAAATATTCAAAAACAATGATGCTTATTGCGATGATATTGTTAGATGTTATTATAAGTACGAATATTTATAATTTAAATACAGTAAAAGATTATTTTGTGTTAATAAGTTTTGTAATATTTGCATCAATAGCAAACAATTTATTATTTAACTATATAGCAGTAAAACACAGAAATGTTGATGCAATAATACTATATAGATTAATAACAACATTATATTCGTATATAATACCAATAACTCCAGATATATATATATTCTTAGAGTGTATTATAAAAATGATAGTACCTTATTTGATTTATATAATATTAGAAGGAACTTATGGACCTAAAGAAAGAGTTATTTCGGTAGAACAAAGACGACAAGATAAGATAATAACAGTAGTGTTTTATATAATAATTGCAATAATTGCAATATTAGTAAGTTGTAGATTTAAATATGGTATACTGGTAGTTGGCTCAGGAAGTATGACGGGAACATTAAATAAAGGAGACATTATATTTTATGAAAAATATGAAAAAAATCAAGAGATAGAAACCGGACAAATAATAGTATTTAATAATGATGACATGAAAATAATTCATAGAGTAATAGATCAAAAGTTTGTGGGAGAAGACGTAAGATATTATACTAAAGGTGATGCTAACCAAAATAAGGATGATGGATATAGAATAAGAAAAGACATAATAGGACAAGTTAAAGCAAGAATTCCTTATATTGGATATTTAACATTATGGATAAATAATTTGATAGGAGGAAATAAGTGATGAAAGAACAAGATTCAATGGAAAAAGAAAAAATTATACTTGAGCATAAAAGAAAAAGAAAACATAATAAAATAAAATTGGCTATAATAAGTATTGCATTAATATTAATAGCTACTATATTAATTTCAGAATATACTCTGTTATCAAAAAATGAATATAACAATTATGAAGAAAATGCAAAAGTAGATTATAAGGTAAACTTAAAGGAAAATGAATTTTATACAGAAAGCACATTAGATGAAAGAAGTGCAGTAATAGCTAGTTTAATAAATGGTATTGAAATAAGCTTTAACTATAATTTTGATTTAGAAAAAGAACAAGATTATACATACAACTATAAGATTATAGCAAAAACTAATGTATCAGATAGCAATAAAACAACATCAATTTATGAGACAACAGATGAATTAGTAAATAAAGTAAATCAGCAATCAATTGGCAAAGATTTATCTATATTAGAAAAAATTGCAATTGATTACAATGAATATAATGAAAAAATAAATAAATTTATAAATATATATAATCTAAATGATGTGACAAGCACATTAGAATTAGATATGTATGTAAATATAATAAATAGTTGTGATGGAACACAAATGAATAACGAAAGTAAAGTTATGACATTAAGTATACCTTTAACTACAAAAACTGTTGAAGTTAGTATAGGAGCAAATGTAGTAAAAGATGAAGGAAAAGTCTTATACAAAAAAAGTGAATATCAGAACATGGAATATGTATTAGCTATAGGAGTTGTATTTGCAATTGCAGGACTTGTAATGTTAATAAAATTTGTAAAATATTTACTAGATACTAGAAGTGCAGAAACAATGTATGAACAAGAACTAAAACAAATATTGTTTAGTTATAAGTCTTATATTCAAAAATCTAATAATGCAATAAATAGAAGAGGATACAAGATAATACAAATAAATAGTTTTGAAGAAATATTAGGTTTAAGAGATACAATGCAGACTCCAATATTAATGTATACAGAAGATGGGGAATTAAGAACAAGTTTTGTAATTATAAATTCTGGAATATTATATGAGTATGTATTAGGAGCAAAAGAAATAAGAGAAGAATTAAGAACAAAAAGTGCAGAGGCAAAGAAGAAAAAAGAAAAAAATAAAAATAAATAATTCAAGGAGGGAATAAAGTGAGATTTTTAAGAAGAAAAAATCTAATACTGTTATTCCTTTTATTAATGACAGTGTTAGTAATGGGAATAGGATATTCGGCTATAAATTCTGTTACGGGAGAAATTAAGGGAACTTTAGTAGCAAACTCACAACAAGGAGTATTTATAACAAATGTTACATATGTTAGTAATGTTGATGCTCAATTGGGCAATTGCCAAATTGGTAGCTTTTTAGGAACAACAATGAAAAGTAGAGTGGAGTTATCAAGTACTAATGCCTCTTCTTCTGTAACTTATAGAGTTACTGTGTATAATGCTTATGCAACTGAAGCAAAATTCACAGAAGTCGTATATGATAATGATTTTTATGACAATCAAAATATTACTTTTGAGATATCAGGATTTAAGCAGGGAGACATTATTGAATCAAAAGCTACAAAAGATATAACAGTTACATTTAAATACAAGAGTTCAACTGTTCCATCCAATAAAGTCTTAAATTCATATTTGAATTTTAAAATGGAGAAGATTAATAGGTTGATGCTAGCAAGATATGCTGGTAATGCAAATTCAGTTTATTTAAGAAGTTCAGTTGCTAAAAATAAAATAGAAAGTATACAATTTAAAAAAGGTACAGATATTCCAGAAACAGCAACAAATATATTTGATGCTTCAGAAAGCCAAGATAATAGTATAATCGGATATTACACAGATACGGATAATAATGAATTATATGAATTAACTTTTATAAGTGAAGATGATATATATACTAATAAAAATTCTCAATATTTATTTAATTATTTAACTAATTTGAAAACAATAGAATTTGACAATTTTGATACAAGCCAAGTGACGAGTATGGAAAGTATGTTTTCTGGATGTAGTGCATTAACAACACTAGATTTAAGCAAATTTGATACAAGCCAAGTGACGAGTATGAGAAGTATGTTTTCTAGTTGTAGTAAATTAACAACACTAGATGTAAGCAAATTTGATACAAGCAAAGTGACGAGTATGGTAAGTATGTTTAGGGAGTGTAAAGCATTAACAACACTAGATGTAAGCAAATTTGATACAAGCCAAGTGACGAGTATGGGAAGTATGTTTTTTAGATGTAGTTCATTAACAACACTAGATGTAAGCAAATTTAATACAAGCAAAGTGACGAGTATAGAAAATATGTTTAGGGAGTGTAAAGCATTAACAACACTAGATGTAAGCAAATTTGATACAAGCCAAGTGACGAGTATGTATACAATGTTTTACAATTGTAGTAAATTAACAACACTAGATGTAAGCAAATTTGATACAAGCAAAGTGACGAGTATGGGAGCTATGTTTTCTGAATGTAGTAAATTAACAACACTAGATGTAAGCAAATTTGATACAAGCAAAGTGACGAGTATGGGAAGTATGTTTTCTAGTTGTAGTAAATTAACAACACTAGATGTAAGCAAATTTGATACAAGCAAAGTGACGAATATGTCATATATGTTCAGTTATTGTTATGCATTAACAACATTAGATGTAAGCAAATTTGATACAAGCCAAGTGACGAATATGGAAAGGATGTTTGCTGGTTGTAGTTCATTGGAAACTATATATGTAAGTGAATATGATTCAACAACAGGCAAAGGGTGGACAACATCAGCAGTAACAAACTCAAGTTATATGTTTCAGGGTTGTAACAAAATTGTTGGAAGCAATGGAACTACTTATGATTCATCAAAAACAGATGCAACTTATGCAAGAATAGATAAAACAGATGCACCAGGATATTTTTCAGAGAAACTAGTATATTTACCAACAGGTTTTACACATGTTGCTGGAACGACATTCAAGAGTGGTTTTGCGATTCAAGATAGTAAAGGTAATCAATATGTATGGGTAGAAGTACCAAAGACAGCTGAAGTATATCCAACAGCAGGATTAAGTATAACTGCATTTACAAAAAGTGAATACACAGCAATAGAAACAGATTTACACACATATACAAATGATTATAGAAAAGGAACAAGATATAAAGACGAGTATTATTCAGATGCAACAACAGGATTAACAAGTGACCAGTATTATGAATTAAAGAACAAGATGTTAAAAAGTGTATATCAAAATGGAGGATTTTATGTTGGAAAATATGAAACAGGAATAGAGGGTGCACCAAAGACATCATTTGAAATAACACCAACAGAAACACCAGTAATAAAACAAAATGCATATCCATATAATTATGTAACATGTAGTCAAGCACAAACATTAGCAAACAGTATGGAATCAGGAAGTTATAATAGTAGCTTAATGTTTGGAGTACAGTGGGATTTAGTATTAAAATATTTAGAAACCAAAGGAACATCACAAGCAGATTTAAAAACAAATAGTACAAGTTGGGGAAATTACGAAGATAATTTATGGAATATAACAAATGCAGATTCAAAGTATTCAACTGATTATAGTTCGGGATGGATAAGTGGAGCATATGGAGAAAAGGAAGATGAAGAGGAAGAAAATTCAGGTATATTATTATCAACAGGAGCAAGTGATACATTTAGTAAACAAGGAATATATGATTTGGCCGGAAATGTAGATGAGTGGACACTAGAATATACTTCTAATTCAAGCGCTCCTTATGTCATTCGTGGGGGCAGTTGCTTCCTCAATGGCAGCGTTGGTCCAGCGGCCTACCGTTACAACTACCGTACGACCAGTTACGACAACGGCATCGGCTTTCGTGTAGCACTTTATTAAATCGTAGCACTGAGTCCTGTACAGCGATACACTAGAATGGGCTCAACCAAAGAATTAAATATAAAAATCAGAACGAGTGCACCGATGGAACCGGTTCTCAACAGTGCAAAAATCAAAATGCACGGCAGAGAACCGGTTCCAAACGTGCAAAAAAAGGAACCAATTTAAATGAAATAAAATATGCAGAACATTGCAAGAATTGATACAGCAGAGACACCAGGATATTTAACTAAATATGTTGGATGAATTAGATAAACTAATAAATTTCATAAGTGAAAAATATCTAGAATTAACCAATAAATGGGAAAAAAACGAAAATTATATAAAAATTAATTTGAAAAATAATCAAGTTTGTGGCAAGACTACGTAAAATGGGAAAATGAAAACAAAGAAGAGAGAGGAGTGAGAAAATGATGATAACACATTTTATATTTATGAGTAGTTCATATTCATTAGGAAAAAGAATTGCATTAGATTTTATTGTAGAGGATGAAAAGATACAAAGTAAACTAAAAGAATATCTTGATAGAATTACAGAGGAATGTGGAAGAGATGTATCAATTTCCACTCATATGATACAAGCAGAAGATACAACATGGAAGTCTGTATGTAAATCGGACCACTTTTTTAAAGGGGTTGAAGTCATTGAGAGTTTGGATAAGTTTATAAAGTTAATAAAAAAAGATAGAGAATTAGAAGGAATAGATATCGCAAAATATATATTATCCAAAATAAAATGTACGCAATTAAAGTTACAAAAATTGGTATATTTATGTTTTGCAGATTATTTGTGTGATACAGGGAAAAAATTATTTACAGATTCAATATATGCGTTTAAATATGGCCCTGTTGTAGATACTGTATATAAAAGATACAAAAAATATGGATATAAACCAATAACAGAAGAAAAAAATGATATAAATTCAACTGTGCCAGAAATGCCGGCAAAAAGTAGAATATTATTTGCGGCAGATGGAACAGAAAAAATGATAAGTATAGAAACTACTTTGAAAAAGTATGGACAATTAACGGCAAGCCAATTAGTAGAATTAACACATAAAGAAAGTACTCCATGGACAATGACACCTAAAAGCACATGGATATCATACTCAGAAATAAAGCCAGAAATGATAAAAATGTATCACAAGTTTGAAGAAATTTAAAAAAGAAAATCATAAAAAGTGGGGGGAGCAAATGAAAGAAAAGAAACATGAAAGCCTTGAGGCTTTATACCAGAACAAAAGATACAACCCAATGAAACAAAAGAGATATTAATTACATTTAAATATAAAGATACTACAGTAGTACCAACAAATAAAATATTAAATTCTTATTTGAATTTTAATATGGAAGTGTTTAGGTTAACAACTGCTGGAACATATTTGCCAGATGGATTTACACAAGTAGAAGGTACAGATTTAGATAGTGGATTAACAATATAGGATAGTATTGGAAATCAATATGTGTGGGTAGAAGTACAACAATGTTAAAGAGTGTATATAAAAGTGGAGGATTTTATGTTGGAAAATATGAAACAGGAATAGAAACTACACCAAAGACATCTGGTTTACCATCGGTACTACTAGCAGAAACACCTACAATAAAACAAAATGCGTATCCATATAATTGGGTCACATGTAGTCAAGCACAAATATTAGCTAATAATATGGAAAGACGAAATTATAATACAAGTTTAATGTTTGGAGTAGAATGTGACTTAGTGCTAAAATACTTAAAAACAAAAGGAACTGCACAAGCCGATTTAAAAACAGATAGTACAAGTCGGGCTGGACAGATGGGGCATATGGAATAAAAAGTTTAGAGGCAAAAGTATTATTATCAACAGGAGCAAGTGAAGACTTTGCTAAACATGGATATCTGATGTAGTACTTTACTAAAAAAGTTATTTCGCATTTGCGAAATAACTTGACAGGGTAAAATAATAAGACTATAATTAATATAGGTGATGAAAATGTTAAAAAGAGAAATGTATTTATCAAGAATAAGAGGTTTTTATGATAGTGACCTTGTAAAAATATTAGTAGGAATAAGAAGATGTGGAAAATCTGTAATACTAAAACAAATAATGGAAGAATTAAAAGACAAAAAAGTAGACGAAAATCATATTATATATGTAAATTTTGAGTTTATAGAATTTGAAGAATTACAAGACTACAAAAAATTAAATGAGTATATAAAAGAAAAAATAGTAGATAGTAACAAATATTATATATTTTTAGATGAAATTCAAAAGGTAGATAAATTTGAAGAGGTAGTAAACTCTTTAAGAGCATCTATAGAAAATATAAGCATTTTTATTACAGGCTCTAATAGTAAGTTATTATCAAATGAATTATCAACTGTTTTGTCTGGAAGATATGTACTATTTAATATTTACCCATTAAGTTATAAAGAATTTATAGAACTTACAAATAAAGAAGGCGAGGCAGAAGAGACCTTTTGGAACTTTGTTAAATGGGGAGGCTTACCAAATAGAACACAATTTACAGATGAAAGTAATATAAAAGATTATCTACATAGTGTATTTGATTCAATTATATTAAGAGATGTGGTAGAAAGATTAAACCTAAAGGATACAATTTTGTTTGACTTATTATTACAATATATTGTGGACACTACAGGGCGTCAATTCTCTGCTATAAATGTTATAAACTTTCTAAAAGGTGAAGGAAAATCAGTATCAGCAGAAACTATATATATGTATTTAGATGCATTATGCAAAGCGTTAATGATTAAAAAAATATATAGATATGATATTCATGGAAAGGCAATCTTAAAAACTCTAAATAAGTATTATATGACAGATTTAGGAATAGCACAAATAAAAAACAACAACTTTGAAATAAATAAGAGCTTTGCAATAGAGAATGTTGTTTATAACGAATTATTAGAAAGAGGATATGATGTTTATATAGGAAAGACAAAAAATGGAGAGATAGATTTTATTGCAACTAACACAGAGGAAAAATTATATTTTCAAGTGGCATATTCATTAGAAAACGACAAAGTACAAGAGAGAGAATTTGGAGCATTTAAAGAAATAGAAGACAACTGTCCTAAATATGTTCTTTCATTAGATAGAACTGACTTTTCGAGAGACGGAATTATTCACAAAAATATAATTGATTGGTTATTGGAAAAATAAAAGAAAGGAAATGAAAAAAATGATATTAAAAGAACTAAGGATAGAAACATGGTCAGGAGCAGCAACCAACTGTTATATAGTGCAAGATGAAGTAACAAAAGAAACAATGGTAATAGACCCTGCAGGAGATGTAGAAAAAATAGTAGAAATGTTAGACATATTACAGGCAAAATTAAAATATATATATTTAACGCATTGTCATGGAGACCATATAGGTGGAGTTTTAGGATTAAAAGAAAAAAAAGGTGGACAAATAGTAGCACAAAGGCAAGCAGCAGAAAACTTAAAAAATCCAGAAATAAATTTAACCACATATATAGGAATGGAAACATTATCAATAGAAACAGATGCAAGAGTAGATGATAATGATTTAATACACGTAGGAGAATTAGAATTTAAAGTAATTCATACACCTGGCCATACATCAGGATGTTCATGTTTATATTGTGAAAAGGAAAAATTACTATTTTCAGGTGACACATTATTTAGAGGAACATGGGGAAGAACAGACGTGCCTACAGGTGATTTTGACACAATAATAAAATCAATAACAAAAAAGCTAATGATATTACCAGACGAAACAATAGTATATCCAGGTCATGGAAAAAGCACTATGATAAGAGAAGAAAAGCCAATTTATTTAGAATTAAAGCCACGATTGTTATAAAATTAATAAATTAGTTCTAATATAAAAGCATTAAACATATAATATATATAGGAACATTAGGACAAGGAGAAATATATGTTTAATGTGACGATAATAAATGCTAAAAAGTCAATAATAAAAATAGCAATGCTTGTAATTCTTATAATAGTTTTATTTGTGTCAACTCAGCTTGTAAAAAAATTTAAAACAAATGAAGTTTTTCAAATAAATATGACAGAAAAATTTGTTAAGTGTTTGAGTAGTGAAATACCTGCAATATCAAATACAACATACAAAGCTTCTAACGTATTAAAAGAAGAGAGAGAAGAAGAGAATATAAGTTTTTCTGAAAAAGTATTAAATATAGAACTAGCAAGAATATTGCCATCAGATAATAATCAAGAAGAAAATATAGAGGCTGAAAAAGCCCCAGAGCAAGAACAAACTCAAGAAGTAGCTACAGTAGATACGAATGTGGCTACAGGTGTTGCCACAGAAATAGTAACACAGAATCCAATTTCAGAAAGTTCTAACAATGAGATTAACGGTGTAAAAATAAAAAATGAAACAGATTTTGAAATAAATCAATCAATATTAGATACAGAATTAGATATAAATAAAAATAATATTTTGATTTTTCATACACATACATGTGAGAGCTATACGCCAACAGAACAGTATAATTATCAGCAGACAGGTAATTTTAGAACAACAGACTTGAACTTTTCGGTTGCAAGGGTTGGGGATGAACTTGCCAATTATTTAATGGGATATGGATTTAATGTAATACATGATAAAACATATCATGATTATCCAGCATATACTGGTTCATATACGAGGTCAAAAGCTACAGTAGAAGGGATTTTGCAGTCTAATCCAACAGATATAATAATAGATTTACATAGAGATGCAATAGGAAGTAAAAGTAATTATGACCCAAGTGTAAAAATTGGAGACGAAGTGGCGGCACAGTTAATGTTTGTTATTGGAACAAATGGAGGTGGTTTGTACCACCCTAATTGGCAAACTAATTTAAAATTTGCTATAGAACTTCAACAAAAAGCAAATGAAATGTATCCAGGTTTATTTAAAACAATGTTAGTAAGAAATTCTAGATATAATCAAAATTTGGGAAAAGCAGCTACAATAATCGAAGTGGGTTCTACAGGGAACACATTAGAACAGTGTATGACTAGTATGAAGTATCTTTCTAAAGTGTTAGATGAATATAGAAAATAAAACCAGCTCATCAATTAGAGCTGGCTTTTTCATAATATGCACATTCAGAATTAGTGCATAAATTTGAATTAGAAATAATATCATAAGAGCATTTTCCATCAA
>CAKPLQ010000013.1 GCA_934167685.1 uncultured Clostridia bacterium
TTTTATACCTTACTGTCGCAACCAACTAATTTAAATTAATCGTAGGTTGCTCCATTCGCATTCGCTTCGCTCATTTGGTCGCTGGCGCGGTATTGCAAAAGTATTACCTTTTCCCCCAATCTTTAGCTTATGAATGATTATAACTTATTTCGAGTATTAATATAATATATAAAGATTGAAAAATTATTGAAAAATATTTAATAAAGTTTGCTTTTATTTACATAATGTGTTATAATTGTTAGGTAACAAAAAACAGCACAATGATAGTAAATAACTATTATCTATCAAAGGAGGAACACATCTATGCATACAAAAAATGAAGTTGGCAGTTTAATCTATAAAGGGTTAACCACAAAAGAGATTCAGGCACGGATAAAAGACTTCCCTGAGCACCCAACTGCTCAATATTTTATTAATTTAGGTTACAAACCAAATACAGCCAAAAAATATTTGCTTATACTAAGAAAAAATAATTGTACCCCTGAACCAATAAAAAAAGAGTCTTTTATTATGTCATCTAATGCTGATGTAAATAACATTTTGTTAGATACCTGCGCATTAGAATATGAAGAATCAATAAACCTTATGCTTGGTAGTAAATCAGTAACTGTGTTATATTCCATTGTCAAAGAATTTGATTCAATATCTCAAAAGGACAATGTCTCATCTAGTCTAAAATATAGAATAAGAGAACAAACAAAATTAATGTTGTCTCCAAATAATAAAAAATACCGTTTAGTGCCATATGGCTATAAAAATGACGGATATACAGACGAGATTATTTTAGACTATTTGCTAAGCTTACCAGTTTCTGAAAGACCAACAATATTAACGGCTGACAATAATTTAGCATTAAGAGCAAGTTGTTTTGGACTTAATTATATTGTATACATTAACTCATTAAAACAAACAAAGAAGAAATCTAACAAGATTCAGAATACTTCAAAAAACAATAATCATTCCATTACCAATTTAGGAGTGCAAATCAAATATGATGAACAAATAATAAGTATTCAAAAATATAATCCGAGTGCAAGAATCTTTGTTGTAAAAAATGATAACACCTGTCAAAATATTTCTAATCTTAAACAGATTGACAAGTATGGTGTTGTATATCTTTGTGTTATAGCCAAATCAAAGCGTTATAATGTAATTAAAATCCAAAAAATATGTCTGAAACAAGAACGAAGGGAATTTAGATGTACTTGTGAAGAAGATATTAAAAAACTCGAAAATATCTTCCACTCTACAATATTAGATTCCGTCAAGAAACTTTTGTAATTAACAAAATAAGATGTCTAAAAGAGGAACCTTGCTAGGTTCCTCTTAATCTTTTATTGGCAAAATAACCTTAAAACATGTAATTCCATCTTTACATTCAACCTCTATATTTGGTTTTTATTTAACAATAATGATTCTAGTAATTCTAATTCTTTGCCATTTATTGCAATTTCATTCATTCTACCATATCCATATATTTATTATATAGAACTTTTATTGAATTTTTATTGAAATTATAATTCAAAAATATTGGCTTTTAACATCATTTGAGAAATTTTAGTTTTTTCACTAAATGGTATTTCCCAACAACTTCCTATTATTGAATTTCCTCTAATATCTTCTCTTTTAGGTTTTCCCAAGACTTTTTTTAACTGCTTTTGCAATCCTATTTTATTTGTATATATTACTATTAATTCTTCATCATATAACACATTTATTGTAGTTTCTGTTTCTTCTTTATTTATTTCTTTATATGCTCTTCTCATTATTACACCCTAATCATTTAATATTGCTTTTACTACTTCTCCAGCAATTATTAATCCTGCAACAGATGGAACAAATGAAATACTTCCTGGAACTTGATTTCGAATAGTACATTTTCTTTTTGTTCCTGGCGGACATATACAATTATGTTTACAACTATTTTCTGCAGTTTCATTTAATTTTACTGGTTCTTCTTTTGAATATACTACTTTTAGTTTTTTAATTCCTCTGTTTCTTAGTTCTTTTCTCATTACTTTAGCAAGTGGACAAATACTTGTCTTATATATGTCTGTTACTTCAAACCTTGTTGGATCTAGTTTGTTTCCTGTTCCCATACAAGATATTATTGGAATATTTAGCTTTTCTGCTCTAACTACTAATTCTATTTTAGCTGTTACTGTATCTATACAATCTACTATATAGTCTATAGAATTATCAAGTATTCCTTCTGTTTCTGGCATAAAAAATTCTTGATGTATTTCCACATTTGCATTTGGATTTATATCTAATATTCTTTGTTTTGCAACTTCCACCTTAGCTTGTCCAACCGTTTTTCTTGTTGCTAATATTTGTCTGTTTAAATTCGTTAAACATATTTTGTCATCATCTATTAATACAAAGTTTCCAATTCCAGCTCTAACAAGTCCTTCTAATACAAATGAGCCTACTCCACCTAACCCAAAGATTGCTACTTTTGCATTATTTAATTTTTCTACTCCTTCTTTACCTATTACTAGTTCTGTTCTTGAAAATTGGTTTAACATATTTTGCCTCCTCCTAATACAATGTCTCCTACATAAAATACAGCTGATTGACCTGGTGTTATTGCTCTTTGTGGTTCGTCAAATATTACTTTTACTTGATTTTCTCCATTTTGTTCAATTGTTGCTTTTGCTACTTTGGAAGAATATCTTGTTTTTACTTCTACTTCTATTGGTTCTTTTATTTCATCTATTAACAATAAGTTTACATCTGTTACATTTATTTGTTTTTGATATAATTCGCTTTCTTCTCCAACTATTACTTCATTTTTTAATGGATTAAATCCTATTACAAATAAAGGTACTCTATATGATATTCCTAGTCCTTTTCTTTGTCCAATTGTGTAATTATATAACCCTGTATGTTTTCCTAAGATTTCACCTTTACTATTTACTATATTTCCTTTTTTTGGCTTTAAATCTGAATTATTTTCTAAGAATTTTTTATAATTTCCATCAGGAACAAAACAAATATCTTCACTGTCTGGTTTGTTTGCAACTTTTAAATTGTTTTCTCTTGCTATTTCCCTAATTTGCTCTTTGTCTTCAAAATTTGCAAGTGGAAATACTACATGTTCTATTAACTCTTTTGGAATATTCCATAATACATAGCTTTGATCTTTTTTTCCTGCATTTGATTTTTTTAGTACCCATCTTCCATATTTTTCACTATATTCTGTTTTGGCATAATGTCCTGTTGCTATATATTCGCATCCTAGTTCTTTTGCTTTTTCCCACATATATCCAAATTTCATATATTTATTACATTCTATACATGGGTTTGGCGTTTTGCAATTTGAATAACAATCTATAAAGTCTTGTATAACATGATTTTTAAATAATTCTTTGCAATTATCCGTAAAGTGTGGTATTCCTATTGAGTTGCATACATTTTTGGCATCTATATATGTGTTTATATTACAACAACTACTTCCTGTAAATAATTCTAATGTTATTCCAATTGGTTCATATCCATTTTGTTTTAATAGTAAGGCAGATACACTACTGTCTACGCCTCCACTCATTCCTAATAATACTTTTTTATTTTCCATATCTATTCCTTCCATAGTTACTGTATCTCTGTTTTCTTATTAATGGCAACAATTTATTGTTCCTTTTCCATTTTCGTCATTTTTATTTAACATATCTTCTAGTGTGTGCCATGCTAAAAGTGCACATTTTACTCTTGCTGGCATATTTGATACATTTTTAAAAGCTATAGCATCTTCTAATTTCTTTAATTGTTCTTCATCAGTTGTTTCTCTTTTTATCATTTCTATAAATGTTTTTATGATTTCTTTTGCTTCTTCTATTGTTTTGCCTCTTAATGTGTCTATCATTATTGATGTTGAAGCTTGTGATATTGCACACCCATGCCCTGTAAATGCCATATCTTCTATTTTGTTTCCATCTAATTTTAATTCTAGTGTTATTTCGTCTCCACAGTTTGGATTGTGTCCTATTTCTGAATAGTCTGCTCCTTCTAATTTTTTCTTATTATATGAATTCATACTGTGTTCCATTATTAAGTCATTATATACATCTGTTAAATCTTCCATCTTTTTACCTTTCTTTCTTGACATATTTTTTTTGATGTGTTAATATATATTTATAAAAAGATAAAGAGGTTAGACCTCCTTATCTAAGTGTTGTTGAATTTGGGATTTATCCTTATCCGGGTAAATCTCAATTTTTCTTTTTTCAGAACTATATTTGAATATGTACTTGTTTCTAGAACAAATATGTATCAAAAATCCTATTCCTCCAAAAGAAACTAATTTCATTAATAGATGCTCTATTAACTCCATAGTAGAGACACCTCCTTCTTTTGTAATTTACATTTAAGCCATAATTAGCATAAATGCATAGATTAGCAAGCATATAACATAATCAGTTGCTCACCAATCTATGCACTTATGCCAGAATTCGGTACTCCTTTATTCAAACACACTACACGAATTATATCATCGCTGGTAGTAATTGTCAATATTCTATCGAACTTTTTTTCGTTTTTGTAGATTTTTATCTCAATTCACGGCTAAATTATATATATTTTAGAAAATTAATAATATATTGTTTTTGAAATACCGCGTAAGCGACCAAACGAGCTTATGCGAGTGCGATATGGAGCAATCTACATACTAGTATTCTTAATATGTGGATTGCGACAGCAAGGTATAAAAAAACAATATATTATTAATTTCTAAATATAGTTTTATAAACCTTGAATTGTAATAAATTTCTTAAACATATCATATGCTTTATTTAAAGCATGAACAAGTCTATCTACATCTTCTCTTGTATTGTAAAAATAGAAACTCGCTCTACATGTTGAATCAATACCCAAAAATCTCATAAGAGGTTGTGCACAATGATTTCCTGAACGTACACAAACATTTTCTGAATCCAAGATACTAGCAACATCATGTGGATGTACTCCTTTAATATTAAATGAAATTACCCCTGAATGATTTTCTGGATTTGGAGTTAAATACAATGTTAAATAATCTAATTTTGATAATTCTTGTCTTGCATATGATACTACGTCATTTTCAAGTTCTTGTATTTTATCATATCCGATTTGTTGAATATAATCAATTGCAGCACCTAAACCTACAACACCTTCTACATTTTGTGTTCCTGCTTCAAATTTGTTTGGTAATGGTGCAAATGTTGTATCTTGTTCATAAACATATTCTATCATGTCTCCACCCATTAAAAATGGTGTCATATTATTTAATATTTCTCTTTTTCCATATAATACACCTATTCCTAAAGGTGCTAACATTTTATGTCCTGAAAATACTAAAAAGTCTGCATCTAAATCTTGCACATCAATTTTCATATGTGGAATACTTTGTGATGCATCTACAATTACAACCGCACCTTTTCTATGTGCATATTTAATAATTTTCTTTACATTATTTATTGTTCCTAAAACATTTGAAACATGTGTAATTCCAACTATTTTTGTTTTATCTGTAATTTTACTTTCAATTTCTTCGTCTGAAAGTTCAAAGTTTTCATTAATATACATATAATTTAATTTGCTACCTGTTGCTTTTGTCATTTTTTGCCATGGTACTAAATTTGAATGGTGCTCCATTATAGAAATTACTACTTCATCATCTTTTTTTAGGTTATCCATTCCATATGAATATGCAATTAAATTCAAGCTCTCTGTTGCATTTTTTGAAAATATTATTTCTTCTCTATGTTTTGCATTTATAAATTCTGCAATCTTGGTTCTTGTATTTTCATACACTTCTGTTGCTTCTATACTTAATGTATATGCCCCTCTGTGTGGGTTTGCATTATTTTTTTCGTAAAACTCTTCTATTGCTTTTATTACTTGTATTGGCTTTTGAGTTGTTGCCCCACTATCCAAATATGCTATATCTCTATTTACTAATAATGGAAAATCTTTTTTAATTTTTTCTATATTCATCTCTTATCCTTCTTTACTTTATGTTAATATTGTGTTATAATAATTACATTGAAACTTTTTGATTATGAGTATGTACGATTTATATACTCAAAGTTGTGTTTATGGGGAGGTATTTATATGATGCTTCATTACTTTATTTCGGGAATTATACTCGAAAAAGGCGGATACACCAAAAAGTATTTTAATGCCGAAGTTCCCTATTTTAGGCGAATCACTTCTATTGAAGATATAGTGTCTATGCAAAAACGTTTTGCACAAACACACAATATATCTTATGAAGAAATAGTGATTTTGAATTATACACTATTACGAACTGAATAGTGTTATCAAATGTTTCTATTGTAGAAGAAAAGTCTTATTTTTAAGGCTTTTCTTTTATTTAATTAATATTATTTATCTTTCCAAAACATTTTCTTGTTTTAATAATCTTGTTTTCATTTTTTCGAATGCTTCTACTGCATCCTTCCTTATATGAGGATATTCTCGAAGATAATCATGTTCTTCATACCTTGTTTCACTATCATCTAAATCAATTATTTTAACATCAAGGTCATTTTTTCTAACCAATATATTATCTTCTTTTATATCCCTTGGAATAACACCGCTTTTATATAAATCTGCAAAAAGGCTTGCACTTTTATCAAGGATTACTCTTTGTTGATTTTCATGTAAGTTCGCAAAGATATCTCTAAGCTTATCATATCCTTTATAATTTTTAAGAAAAACACCTATAGGATATCCTTGATATATTGCAGTTCCTTTTATTAATGTTCTTGATTGAGTTTGTTGTAATTGTTGTATTTTGCCTTCTATAGTTTCTATTTGTTTTTTATCTATTATCCTCATTTCAATCATTTCATTCTCTACTTCTATTCTATTATTAATTTCTTTATCTAGTTTATCAATATTTCTAGAACTGTATGTTTCAAAAATATCTTTATAGTAAATTTTTAATAAAGTATCGTCATCATATTCTACTATTAATCCATAGTTTCCTTGAGCTATGACCTTACTTTTAAATAGTAAGCTTTGTAGTTCCTCTTTATTTAAACTTTTTACTCTCATATTTTTTAATCTAACCTCTTATCAATCTCGCTTAAAATTTCATCTTTCAACTCTTCGTCAGAAACTCTTTCAATAATCTTATTAAACTTAGACTTAACAATCAATTTAACCGCTTCTTTGTAGCTAATACCTCTAGTCATAATATAAAATAACTGTTTTTCATCAACTTTTCCAGAAGCAGTAGAATGATTACCTTCTACATCTTCTTCAGTACACAAAAGCATTGGTAATGCAATAGATTTAGCCTTATCAGATAAAAGCATACAATATTCATTTTCATCTCCCTTTGCTCTTTTAGATCCCTTTTTGAAATCAATAGTTCCTTTAAAATTCTTTTTAGCAGAATCTTTTAAAGCTCCTTGAACATCTATATCTATATTAGTTTTTGTTCCTCTTAATTCTGCAATGTAATTGATATCTTTTTTTTGTTCACCAATTCCTAAATAGATTGATTTCAAGTCATTGTCTGCGTTTTCTCCAATTATGTTTGAATAATAATTAGAAACGCTAGTTTTTCCACCAATATCAATAATTGTATAATTCACTTTTGAATTTTTTTCTAATCTATTTTCTATTGCTTCAAAATTATCAGAATTTTCATTTAATAGATTTACAATTGTTACATTAAGTTTTGCATCTTCATTTGCAATTGCTCTAATAATGCCATTGTGTAAACATCTTTGTGATGTTTGAGATTTATATTCAATAATTACATTTGTATCACCATTTGCAACTATTTCTATTTGATTTATTAAATTCACACTATTATCATCAAAATTGTATCTTATTCTAATATTTTCTTTTTTATTGCTTGTCTGTATTCTTATCTTGCTATTTGCAGTTTCGTAATTTAACTCTTCTAAAATTTTTCCTGTACCATAAGTTAGTGTTGCATTTGAAACTTCACTATCTATACTACTTTTATCATTAATAATCTCGACATTTTTAAATTCAGCAATCTTTTCTGGCAAATCAAGTTCGACTTCAATATTATTTATTTTGAAGTTTCTTGCTGTTCTAACTGGTGTATCATTTACTTTTAATTTTTCCATTATCCAATTGCCCCCTCTAACTCTAGATTTATCAAATTATTCATTTCAACTGCATATTCTACTGGCAATTCTTTTGAAATTGGATATGCAAATCCTCTTACAATCATTGCTTTTGCATCTTCTTCTGACAATCCTCTTGACATTAAGTAGAATATTGCCTTATCACTGATTTTTCCAATTTTAGCTTCGTGTGAAAATTCAACTTCATCTGTTCTGATATCATTTACTGGTATTGTGTCAGATTTTGAAATATCGTCTAACATAAGTGATTCACAGCTTACACTACATTTTGAATTTTTTGCATTTTCATTTATTCTTACTAATGCTCTATAAGTACATGCTCCACCATCTTTAGAAATTGATTTTGAATTTACTACAGATGATGTATTTGGAGCATTGTGGATTACTTTGAATCCTGTATCAAGGTTTTGTCCTCCACCTGCAAATGTTATTCCAGTATATTCTGTTTTTGCATTTTCTCCATTCAATATGCTCATTGGATATAACATAGATACTTTTGATCCAAATGAACCTGTTACCCAGTCTATTTGTGCATTTTTTCCTACTATTGCTTTTTTAGTATTCAGGTTCATCATATTTTTTGACCAGTTTTCTATTGTTGAATATCTTAAATATGCGTCATCTTTTACATATAATTCAACACATCCTGCATGTAAATTTACTTTATTATATTTAGGTGCTGAACATCCTTCTATAAAATGTAAACTTGCACCTTCATCTACTATTATTAATGTGTGTTCAAATTGTCCTGATTCTGGTGAATTTAATCTGAAATATGATTGTAAAGGAATATCTAATTTCACTCCCTTTGGTACATATACAAATGAGCCTCCTGACCATACAGCTGCATGTAATGCAACAAATTTATGGTCACTAACTGGAACACATTTCATAAAATGTTCTTTTACTATTTCTGGATAATCTCTTACAGCAGATTCCATATCTGTATAGATTACTCCTTGTTTTATTAAATCTTCTTTCATGCTATGATATACTACTTCTGAATCATATTGTGCTCCAACTCCTGCTAATGATGTTTTTTCTGCTTCTGGAATTCCTAATTTATCAAATGTGTCTTTTATTTCTTCTGGCACATCTTCCCATGAATTGTTTAAATTTGTTTTTGGTTTTACATATGTTGCTATTTCGTCCATTTTTAATTCTGATAAATCCGGTCCCCATGTTGGAAGTTCTAATTTTTCATACATTTCTAATGCTTTTAGTCTTATTTCTAGCATCCAGTCTGGTTCGTTTTTTCTTTTTGATATTTCTTCTACTATTTCTCTACTTAGACCTTTTTGCATTTTGAATTCATAGTCATCTTGATTTTTTATGTCATATATATTTCTATTTATTTCTTCTATTTGAGTTTTAGCCATTAGTTTTTCCTTCCTTTATTTTTTATATTGTGCATACCCTGTTTCTTCAATCTCTTCAGCTAATTCAGCAGTTGAAGTTTTAACAATTTGTCCATTTACTAAAACATGCACATAATCTACTTTTAAATGATTTAATATTCTTGTATTATGAGTAATAATTAATACTCCATTATCATCATTTTTAAACATTTCGATACCTTTAGAAACTATTTTTATAGCATCAACATCAAGTCCTGAATCTGTTTCATCTAATATTGCAAGTTTTGGATTTAATACAAGCATTTGTAAAATTTCATTTTTCTTTTTTTCTCCACCAGAGAATCCAACATTTAAGTTTCTTTCAATTAATTTTGGATTCATGCTTAATTCTTCTGAGTATTTTTTTACAGTATCTTTAAATTCAAATATTTTAACAGGTTTTTCTGTTACTTTGTTTTTGGCATATTTTAAGAAATTCATTGTTGAAATTCCAGGTATTTCTTCTGGTAATTGAAATGACATGAAAATTCCTTTTTTAGCAATTTGGTCAGTGCTTAAATCGTTTATATTTTCTCCTTCAAATTCTACTGAACCACTTGTTTTTGTGTATTGTGGATTATTTAATATAACATTTGCAAGCGTTGATTTTCCTGCTCCATTTGGTCCCATTATTACATGAACTTCACCCTTTTTAATATTTAAGTTTAATCCTTTTAAAATTTCTTTTTCTCCTGCGTTTACATGTAAATCTTTTATTTCTAATAATTTATCACTCATCTTACTATTCCTTTCTTGTTTTTGATGTTCTTTTTACACAACATCTACATTTTTCTTGATTTATATCATAATTACAATTTAATTCTCTTAACCCTAAAACATTATGCACATACTTGGCTAATTTATTTATTGTTTCATCTGTTATTGTAAGTTTTATTTTTTCAGCTTCTTTTTGGGCTGATTCTTCATCTATATTCAACACATCTTTTAAAAATAAATAAACTATATCGTATGCTTCTAGTATTTTCTGTGCAAGACCTTCTCCATCTTCTGTTAATTCTATTGTTCCATAAGTTTCGTATTTTATTAGCTTTTCATCTTTTAAATTGTTCAAAGCCTTATTTACACTTGGTTTTGAGCAATTCATCTTATTAGCAATATCTGTTACTCTTATGTTTCCATTTTGCTTCTGGAGTACATACATTGTTTTTAAATATTCTTCTAATGCTTTTGATATCATATTCTTCTCCTTTTTCTGCAATAAGTTGTCATATCAAAATAATTGACTTTTTGCCAACTTATAGCAGATGTTAACTACGGTTAACATTATAATATGTAATTAGCATTTTGTCAATAGATAACATAAAAAAACCAGAAGTTTTTACTTCTAGTTTTCTACTTTATCAATAAATTCGAAAATCTTATTATAATAAGTATCTGGTTCTTTATATTTTGAATCTGTATGTCCAGCTCCGCTAATAATTAATTTATCTTTTATGCAATTAGCAGAATTATACAAAGACTCACACATACTTTCTGGAACAAAATCATCTTTGTCACCATGTATAAATAATATTGGTGTTTTGCTATTTTTTACTTGTTCTAATGCAGATGCCTTCTTTATATTGTAACCTGCTCTTACTTTTGCAACAACTTGGAACATATTTAAAACTGGAAATGATGGTAATCCAAATCTTGCTTTTGCTTCTGATGCAAAAATATCCCAAACTGAAGTATAACCACTATCAGCTATAATTGCTTTTACATTTGTAGGTAATTCATCTCCTGATGCCATTAATACAGTTGCAGCTCCCATTGATGAACCATGTAATATAATTTGTGCATTAGGATTTTCTGCTATAATTAAATTAATCCAACATTTCAAATCATCTTTATCAAGCCAACCCATTCCCACAAATTCTCCATCACTATCTGCACAAGCTCTCATGCTTGGAATTAACACATTGTATCCTTTTTCTGAAAATGTTCTCCTATTGTTAATACTGATTTAGGCTCTGCTCTATATCCATGTAAAACAATTGCCCAATTTTCAGTATTTTCGTCTGTCATATATTCAGTTCCTCTTAAAGTAACTCCATCATCAGCTTTTATTTCAACTTTTTTATTTACAATATTAGAAGCCCAATTTTGAGCAGATTCATTTGCAGATTTACGATTATCCTCTATAAGTTGCTCATCTTCACTTAATACTTCTATTTTAGACTCCTCTTTTATTTCTCTGTTTCCACCATCACCGCTTCTTGCAATGGCATAATTAACAAAATAGTTTCCTATTCCCACTGTTAATAACACTCCTATTAAAATAATTGCAACTATTATTATTGCCAATACTTTCTTTATTCTATTCATATTAAATTTCCTCCAATTCCATTTATATCATAAAATCAGAGGAAATATAACTAAACTGACTCTTTATTCCAATTGTTTTATATCATCTTTAGATGCTAACTGATTTATTATAGTTACAGTTCCACATACAATGTTAAGCAAATAGAAGTTTATTCCTCTATTTAATAGCACAGCACTCTTAATCATATTTTGTGGATAGATATTTCTAAATATTTCGATAAATGCTCCTTCTGTAACTCCAACTGCTCCTGGAGATGGTATTCCAGAAACTGTTCCATATAATACTGCCTGCATTGTAACTATTTCTATTATGTTGTGTTCTGCAAATCCTAATGCTCTATATGTGCAATATGTAACACTATAATAAGCTATGTACTGCACTAATGTAGTAAGTATTGTTCTAAGAATTAGTCGTTTATTATTTTTTATATAATCTGCACTATCTTGATATTTTGCCAATGTATCTTCAAGTTTTTTCTTTTTATCTTCTATATTTCTTATTCTAAACAATTTTAATATTTTTATTGCAAAATTTATTAAAGCTCTTGATAGTTTTTTTGAGAATATCCCTACTAACAATAATGTTAATGCTGTTAGGTTTAATAATATTCCTACAGTAAACAGAATAATTAATGTTTTGTTCATATATTGATAATTTATCATTACACTAACCAATGCCAAACCAATTGTTACAATTTGCATACTTGTTAAATTTATTAATAATGCTAAGGTTGAATTTGCAACAGATATATGATTTTTGTGCATATAATAAATTTGCATTGGTTGCCCTCCACTAGCGGCTGGTGTAATTGCACTAAAGAAAAATCCTATTAGTGCATATTTTATATTATTTGCAAATGTTGATTTTTCTCCTAATGCTTTTAAAGTTCTTGATATGTTTATGGCTTCGCATATTACATAAATTACCACACATAAAATTCCAAATAATACAAATTTAATTTGTGCCGATTTTATTATTTCAAACACTTCCATTAGGTTTTGGTCTTTTAATAGAACATATAATGTTAAAACTATTAATAATATGAACACTGAAAAATTCATAACCAGCTTTGTTTGTTTCTTCATTGTATTTCTCCTTCTTTTCATAGCATTTTATCATATTTTGCCAATAAGTACAATATGCTAAAAACATCTTAATAAAATTTTAAACTTTTAATTGACTAAACCGCAATATCCGGTTATAATAAATATCGCAAAAATGAAAGAAAGGTGATATAAATGAGTTTTATTAATAAAATCTTTGACAAACCAAATAAAAAAGAAAAGAAATTACAACAAGGAGTAGATACTATTCAATCAATAATAGAGGAAAATGATTCATCACACAAAGCGGTAACTGCAGCTATCGAGGAGATTCAGTCACATCCAGAAATGCCTGTTGGCGAATTTATGCGACGTCTTCAACAACATACTGATTTATCTGATGCAGATTTAGTAAAAATAATCAAACAACTTCCAGATATAAGGTCTGAAGAAGCTACTGTTGCAGCAGTTAAATCAACCGATTTGTCTGCACCTAAAATTGCCGAAATCATAACAGACGCTCCTATTAGTCCAAATGCCGCTCAAAAACTTGTAAATGAAATTCCTGATGAAGAAATTCAAAAAGAGCAACAAGCAAAAATTGACCAACAGATAGAAGAAGAGAAAAAACAAAAGGCTATCGAAACAGAAACTTCTATATTTAATAAGTTATGCTATTTTTATGACTGGTGTGAATCTTTTGAAACTCCACATCTAGTAGAAGAAATTGAATCTCTTCCAATAAATGATTATCGTACAGACAAAATAGACAAAAAATTGCTTGATATAATTTCAAAAAGAACTGCTTTGGATTGTATGAAGTTTGGAACTCCTCGTCTTCCAACATTAACACGATTAATTTCACCAGCAGAGCTTCTTGACTTAGACCTACCATTTTCGATTCAAAAAGAATACAAGATTGTTAAATCAGACTATGATGACAGAAATAAGTCTTACCATGAATATGGTGAGTCAGAAAAAGAATTAGTTAGAAGCAAACTTCTTGAAATGATTGCAAAAGATGTTGCTACTACTTTTGATGAAGCCGGATTTTTTAACCTTCCACAAACAGAGCAACTTCAAGATTTAACATCTGATGAAATAAATGTTTTTATAAATACATTTAAGACCTATAGCAACGAATCTGATGATAAAGACATCTCAAGATTAGCCCAAAGATTAAATGGTGAATCTATTGATGAGCTACAAGATTTAAATAATATGTTAGAAAAAATGAAGCCAAAGGATAGAGAACTTGCAATTCAAAAAATTGTTACTATATTAAAACATGATTCTTGTAGAGAATGTCAAACTCCAATACAAAAAGAAATTAATCAAAATTTAGAAAGTATCTACTCTAAAATTAGAGTACTTCCAGTTTCTCAACAATTGCTTGCTTCTAGAGCTATAGTAAACGTTCTTGACGAAAGAAACTCAGCTATAAACTTATTTAAAAAACACAAACACACTATTTCAACTCCAAATCCTAATGAAAAAGATAGATAATTAAAAATAGGGAACTACTTAAATTTTAAAGTGTTCCCTTTTCTTTATTTTGTTTTCTTATACAACTTTGCAACAAAAAATCCTTCATATAATTCAGTTGGACAAACGCAAAGTGTTCCTTTTATCTGAACTGGCAGAATTGGAATTTTGTCATCCACTTCTATCGGAATAATTTCTACTTTTCCAGTTTTTAAAATTTTATTTAGCATTTCCTCATTTTCTTGTTTTAGTATTGAACAAGTTGAATATATCATTTCTCCACCTGGTTTCAAAATGTTAATCGCTTTTCTTAATAATGCTTCTTGAGTCTTACAAGATTTATGTATCAACTCTTTTGTAAATCCCTTTTCAAATATATTATCAGTTCCACTTCCACTACATGGTGCATCTAGCAAAATTTTATCAAATGAAAAATAATCACTTAATTGTCTTGCATCTTCTGTCATAATGTTTGCACAATTGACTCCTTGTTTTTGTAAATTATATTTTAATTTTTCTGCTCGTATTTTATTTTTTTCGCAAGCAGTAATAAATGCTTTATTTTCCGTAATTGATGCTATCTGCGTTGTTTTACCTCCAGGTGCTGCTGCCATATCTAATATGTTTTCATTTGCCTTTGGTTCTAATATAATTGGTGGCAACATTGATGATAAACTTTGTAAATAGATTTTTCCATCTTCATATATAGACATTTTTCTTATTTCATTTTCTCTAACATTTTCTATTACCAATGCTTCTTTATCCCAATCAACTTCTTCATATTTTATATTGTTTTTTATTAGCTCTTGTTTTAATTCTTCTATACTACTTTTTATTTTATTTACTCTTAATGTCACATATTTTTGTTTTAAATATCCCTCTATTATTTGTTCTGTTATTTTTTCTCCATATTGTTCTATCAACATATTTTTTAAAAATTCCGGTATCTGTTTTTCCATTTTTCTCTCCATTTTTATATTTTACTTGAAACAGTGAGCCATTCGGCTCACTGCTTTTTTAGATTCCATTAAAACTCTTTTATTTCTGTATATCGTGCAATATCTTTTTGGCTTTTTCATAGCCGGTACTTTTGATTAATTGACAAATTTCATCAGAAAGATGCCTTTTTAAGATGATTTGCACCAATTCGCATTCATTCCAATAGCTTTGTTCAGAACATAATTGTTTCACATACTGCATCACATCTTCATCTGTGACATCTTCGTTATTAAGGAACCAATTGAGGTTCATTTCGATTTCTCCTTCAGCCATTGCTGTAAGCAACTCTTTCGGCACTTTAGGATTTCTATACAATATTTTAAATGCATATTCTCCATTAGGTTCCGAATACAGTGTTTTCAGTACCTTGGCTGGCATATTAGGATTCATTGCCATTTCGCCCTTAAGCCTTGAACCGCCAATTAAAGTTAAGCCACATAAAATTTTTTCCGAAACATTCGGATTTTCATAAAAAAACCGATACAACTTTCCTTTTGCCTGGTTAGAAACTTTCATTTTAGGATTTGTTGTCATTTCTTCAAAAATCATTTCTAATGTTTCTGTGTTTGTTTTTTCATCTTTTAATATGTCTCTTAATTCATAATAAGACACATTTTCAACTGTTCGAACTTCATTTTTTATCTGTTCAATCTCAAGTTCTTTTGCCTTTTTGTTTAAAATTTCTATTGTTTCTAAAACTTTGTTAATTGCTTCCTCCTGCTTTTTTAAGAATGCATCTGTCCGTTTCTGGATTCTCTTAATTTCTTTTAACTGTAACTCAATGTCTCTTTCTAACATTTCTTTTCCTCCTTAACGTGTTAGATTTAATAGAATCTTTTATATAAGCTTTTGCTTATTCTACATAATTATAGCATATTTTCACAATCCTTGCAATATGGACAATATTGACATCCTCTTTTTGTTTTTTGTTTAGACTTTCTAGTTTTCTTAGCTGTTTCTACAATTACAAAAATAATCGCAATAATTGCTAGTAAATTAACTCCTAGTTGATTAATAAGTACAGCTAAGCACCATGCAAATATAATTTGAAAGGCAACTACCATCAACATTTTTTTAGTACTTCCAATCTCCTTTTTAATTGCACCTATTGCGCCAAAACAAGGAGCACTAAATAAATTAAATACCATAAATGCATATGCAGACCTTGGTGTAAAAAAGTCAAATACATTTGAATTAAAAATCTCTTTACCATTTTCAACATTTTCTGCAAACCCTGCAATTACAGACATTGATGATATAACTTGCTCTTTTGCTATTAATCCTTGTATTGCAGAAACAGCTGTTTCCCAACTGTTTGCACCTATCATTGGATAAAATACCCAAGATATAGTTTTTCCAATCATTGCAAGTATACTATTTTCAATATCTACACCATATTCAAATTTTATCGAAAATGATAACATAAACCATATAATTACAGAACATACTAATATTACACTTCCTGCTCTCTTAAAAAAAGCCATCGTCTTATCATACACATCTCTTATTACATATTTTGCATTTGGAATTTTATACTCTGGTAATTCTGAAATGTATGTGCTACTTGTATTTTTATATATAAACTTTTTCATTACCATAGCTGTTAGAATTATCACTAATATTGCCAAAAAATACAAAGATGCTGAAACAAGACCAGAATTTTTTCCAAAAAAATATCCAGAAAATAATGCTATTATAGGCAATTTAGCACTACATGGTATAAATGGAGTTAATATTGCCGTCATTTCTCTTTCATCCTGATTCTCTATTATTCTAGTTCCCATAATTCCTGGAACACTACATCCTGCCCCAACTATAAATGGAATCAAACTTTTTCCGCTAAGCCCTATTCTTCTAAATAATTTATCCAGTAATAATGCAATTCTTGACATATATCCAGTAGTCTCTAATGTTGATATACATGTAAATAATATAACTAGTTGCGGCACAAACACTACCACTGCTCCAACCCCAGAAATAATACCATCTACTATCAAACTATTTAGCCAATTCGCTATACCAATCTTTCCCAAAATATTCTTTATATTCAGCTCCAATACATTTATGCCTTCTTCAATCCAGTCTGACGAAAATCTTCCCACTACACCTACTGACAAATAATATATTAAAAACATTATCATAACAAAAATTGGAATTGCTAGCCACTTATTTAAAAAAATCATATCCAACTTATCAGAAAAATTCACATTTATCAATTGCTGTTTTGGGCAATAAACAACTTGCAACTTAACTCGTTCTATGAACTTATATCTCTCTGTTGCAATAACCTCCTCTAAGTCAGTATCATATTCTTTTGACACACTCTCGCAGATACTCTTTATATTATACATACCTGCTCCTGCAAAATCTATATTATCAAATCTTTTATCATTTTCAAGCATCTTAACAGCTATAAATCTCTTATGTTTATCACTTATCAAATTATTTTGAACATTTGCAATAGCCTGCTCTAATTTAGCATCATAAATATATGGCTTGCAAGTATTGCAATCAGAGCTATGGCTTAATTCATTTAGTAGCTCATCAACTCCATCACCTTTTAATGCAGAAATCCTTATAACTCTTACTCCTAACAACCTTTCTAATTTCTGTTCATCAATTTTATTTCCATTTTTCTCAAATAAATTCACCATATTTAGAGCAACAATAACTTTACAATCCAGTTCCAACAATTGAGTTGTTAAATACAAACTCCTTTCAAGAGTATTTGCATCAATAATATTAATAATGATATCTGGTTTTTCATCAAAAATAAACATTCTAGAAATCTCTTCTTCACTGCTATATGGACTTAAAGAATAAATTCCAGGCAAATCAGTTAATTCATAGTTAGTATTTTTTATTATTCCTGTTTTCTTCTCAATTGTAACCCCTGGCCAATTTCCAATCTTTGAATTCATTCCTGTTAACAAATTAAATAAAGTGGTCTTTCCACTATTTTGGTTTCCAACTAAAGCAATATTCATACTTTACCTCCAATTTGCACCGTTGGGACCGGTTCTCATCGGTGCATTTTTTTCTGCACGTTTGGGACCGGTTCTCTGCGGTGCATTTATAAAATTTCTACTAGAATTTTGGCCAAATCTTTTTTACATATGCAAAGCTCGTAATCCCTTAAACTCACGTCTATTGGGTCCCCTAAAGGTGCAATCTTTTTTATTCTAACTATAGTTCCTACTGTCATGCCCATATCTAACAAATGTCTTCTTATTTTTTTATTTTTTTCTTCTATGTTTAATATTTTGCCTACTTGTCCTAGCTTCAATTGCGCTAAATTACAGCATTCTCCTTTTTTTCTCATACCAATTTTCCTATCTTAATAAATTTGCACCGCAGAGAACCGGTCCCATCGGTGCAATTATATTTCTTATTAATTGACGAATTCAAGCGAATCTTGTAACCTAAAAAACAAAATTATTTTTCCATTCTATTTGGAGCCTGTGAAGTTATACCTTCACCTGTATGAGGATAAAATTGTGAGTATACACTATCTGCACAGAATAACAAAGCTAGCAAAGTACACACAGTAACTTTAAATTTGGTCGTAAATCTTTGTAGTCTTCTTTCTAAAAATGGCGCCACAAAATATACACATAAACAACCACCAATTCCGAAAAACATGCTACATTCAAGGCATACTCTTCCATTAATATTCATAAATACTCCTGTGTAATCCCAATACATTACTCCAGCAACCTTTTCTATGTACCATGATGTAAAATATTCTATTACCGTACATAAAAACATAACTACTCCAAATGTCAATAATGGGTTTTTTAACATTTTTCTAAATGATTTGAATTTGGTTAATAATACTATTAATGTGCAACCCACTCCGTAAATTGGTAACCATGGGCCATACATTGTTCCTCTATTAACAAAAATTCCATCTCTAAATAGATATAATCCCACTTCCCATATCCATCCTACAAATGAAAATATAAAGAAGAACAGTATTATTGATGTTAGTTCATATTTTTTATTATAATCAATTTTTATTCTTTTTTTAGCAATCTCATATTGATCAGGATATTTTTCTAATTCATTTTCTTCAAATAATTTCTCATCATTTAGCAATTCATAATTATATTTTTTGTTTTCTATATAATCTTTTCTCAAAACTTCATATAACTCTGCTGTTGTTGCAGCATAATACGGTGTAACATACAGTCCTACAATTCCCAATGTAACATATTGTAACAAGTTCCACCCTATAAATGATAAATCTAGTTTAAATGTTTGCATTTTGTTTCCATTCATCATTTCTCTAGACATTTTTATTGCCTCTTTTGGCTTGATATTCGGATTTTCTGCAATTATGTATTGCACCATTTTATAAGAATAATTTTTGATTATTCCTCCTACTATAGTTAGATTCCATAGCATTTTATAAATTTCTGTTAAAAACATTGTTTTGATAGTTGGCAAATATCTTTCTTTTTTAAATACATATGTTAATCTTTTTATTCGTGTTTTTCTATAATTTATGCTCTCTAAGTATATTCTTTTTTCTCCTACTTTTATAGGATATGATATAAATACTCTTATTAACATTCCTCCAATTGATGCAATTATCAGAATAATGCTTGCCATTGCTTCTTTGTTTTTATAATTTGCTATTGAATTAAATATGTTTTGTACCTGGGCTTGTCCTTTAGTATATATGTTGAAAATTGAAAATATTACACCTTTTGTAACATTGTGTTTTTCGTTATAATAATTTATTGATTGAGTCATATTTCCTGTAAATAATTGCGATATTGCTTTGTCAACATATTCATTAATTATTATTTCTTGTGGTGATAATTGTTGTTCTCCTTTATTTTGTATATATTCATAAATTATTTTTATATTTGAATATCCATCTTTATTTACTAAATATTCTCCAACTATGCTTGTCATGAATAACCCTAAAATCATTAATGTCCATATGTTTCTTTTTAGTGTTTTTTTGGCTTTTTGCTTTATTTCTTTAATTTTCCACATTTTTTATTCCTCTTTTTTCTTTTTTGCTAATTATACTATATGGAAATTAAATTGACAATAGATTGTTTTTAATAACAAATTAAGAAAAGTTACTAAATAATGGTTTTAATTCTATGCTTCTTTAGCCTTAACTATAATCCTCTGCTTTGAATCAGTTGTGCATGTAATTAGTGTAACTTCTCTTTCGTTTGTAGTAACTGGAGTTAAGCAACTTGTATTCTCTGGAAATACCTTATAAATGTCAAAAATCTCATACTCAACTTTTCCTACTTCTCTATCTGTAATATATAATTTATCACCTATGTCAAGTTTTTTTAAATTTCTAAACATATTTTTATTTTTAAAATTATGTCCAGCTACGCAAAAATTACCAATTTGATTTGGCTCCACTCCCCAAAACTTAGTTACAGAAATATTAAGTGCTGCTGTAGAATAATTTTTTAAAACATTTGTCACTAGTGAAATTGCTGGAATTTCTAGTTCTGCACACACATCGTAGCCCCTATAAGTATTTACAATATCCACTTTGGGATATTCTTTGACATTTTGCACCTCATTTTGTTGTTCATTTTCTTCAATTGTAATTACTAAACTTTGTTCTTTAACTTCTCCTGATTTTTGTTCTATTGTTGGAGATTGTATCTGTTTTTCTTCTTTTTTAGATATTCCCATACATATTATCAATGTCAAAAATGCCACAAATAATATAATATTAATAACTCTTTTAATAATCTTTTCCATCTACTCCTCTCCTATGTAAGCAAATTGTTTTAAATTTTATATTCTAATTCTATCATTCACAGTAAAATTATATAGATGTTTTAAAACTAAAAGTATATTGTTTTTGAGATTCAAGGTATAAAAAACAATATACTTTTAATTTTATAAATATATTTTTTCTTAATAGTGAATTATACTATTATTTTTTCTTATTTATATATACACCTAATCCTATTACACTAAATAATGCTATAGACATGATAACATATTCATTATAACCTGTTTTAGGTAACTTGCTTGGTGTTTCTTCTTTTTTTACTGTTTCACTTGGCTTAGTCTCAGGTGTAGTTTGCTCCGGCTTTTCTTCTTCCGGTGGAGTAATTTCTGGTTGTTCTGGTGTTTCTTCCTCTGGTGGTGTTATTTCTTTTTCTGATACTTTATACTCAAATGATTCTTGTGCTATTACTGTGTCAGAATTATCTCTATCTATCAATTTTAAAGTTATTGAATACTCACCAACTTCACTAAAAAGAGCTCTTACATTTAAAACTTGAGAAACATCCTTTCCACCAATTTTGTATCCTTGAGGGTCACCCCATCCGCTTTGTATAATATCTGTTTCAGCCTTTGTCACTCCATCTGTTGCCAATAGCTTTACACTTGCATCTTTAGGTGTAGTTGCCTCTGCAATTAGTCTTGCATGTTCATAATATCTTCCCATAGCAGAAGAATAAGTTAATTTCATATCTTTTTCTACATCTTTTTCTATATTTCCTGTATGTTCTAATGTTATTTTATAATCTTTGTACTCTGGTTCTACTGTTAAATTTTTTACAAGTGGTGTTGTTATATCATCATAAGTTTCTGATGCATCAGCATTTGCTAATCCCTCGGCAGTTGCAGTTAGTTCTGTAGGATTTGATGTTGTTATTCCTTCTTTTGCCTTAAATATAATACTCATGCTTTCTCTTGGGTTTGTCCCTCCTGTAGCATCATGAAATGTAACTTTTACTTTGTCTGTTGTATCATTTGCTGTTCCTCCATCTACTGATACATATTCAAAAATATTGTTATCATAATTTACATCAACTGTATAAGCTCCTAATTGTTTTCCAAAGTCAATTGTTACCTTCACTTCTTCTCCTGGTCTTACTACTGTTTTATTCACGTCAAATTTGACAGTATCTAGTGATGCAGCATAACTTTTTACCGTTAAAAGAAGCGTTATAATTATTAATGTTGTTATTATTAAACTTATAGTTTTTTTCATATTTAACCTCCATAATTTATTTTTTTTTGTTTTATATTTCTAGTATGTCTTTTTTGTATTTTTTTAATTAGGAAGTTTTAGCGTAATTAAGAAAAAGTTGTCAAAAAATTATACATCATCTTTTTTTGACCTTTTTTTATAAGCCAGAAATCCAATTATAATAGTAACAATTATAAATACATCTACGGCAATTAATAAATAATCTTTTTTATTTTCTCCTTTTTCATTTTTCAATTCATTATTTTTACCACTGTTCATCGTATCTCCACTCTCGTCTTGTTCAGAAATTGTCTTGTTCACAGAATAAGCCTCTTCAAGTCTTTGCTGCACCTTTTCTATTTCTTGATTGTAAACTTCTTCTTCTTTTTTATTTCTCTTATAAACATTAATTCCATACGTTCTCTGCGTAAATCCATTTGGTGCCGTAACTTTTATTTCAATCTTGTTGTTTCCTTCTTTTAAATTATTATTACCAGCTATTTCTACTTTTCCTTGTTCATTTTCCGGAATTGCCAAAATATTTAATTGAGCTATTTCATTTGATATTTGTGTATTATATCTAGTTGTTTGATTACTAAATTCCGGAGATAAAATTGCATATTCTATTGCAAGATTTTCTAAGTTAGCATTTGCCATCTCAAAATTCTGCGTTTTCGTAACTTTTATTTTATATTCTTGACTTTTCCCTTGATTTGTAACTTTTATTTTTATTGTATTTAATCCTTCTTTTATATTTTCATTTCCATCAATGTCTATTTTCGCATTCGTATTTTCCGCTACTGCCTGAACATCTATATTTTTAATATCTTTTAATTCATTCGGTATAGTTAAATCATAATCATATATATCTATTTCAAAATCTGGCACCATTCCTTCTACATTTAATCTTAATGATTGTAATTGAACACTATCTCGATTTTGCCCACTTCTACCTAACTCATTCTCGCTGACTTCTTGTTCTAAAATTTCAATTTGAATTTTTTTAAACTCAGTCTGTATTGAATTTGCATTATCGTCAAAAACTTCTCCATTAACATCAAAATCTGCCATTCCTGAACCAATTGCTTTAAATTTTAACTTTTCAAGTTCTCCTTGTTTAGCTTCTGCTCCTCCTTGCAAATCATACCAAACAATTTTTACTTTATTTCCAATAACATTTGAATTTTCTGGCCCAGATACAAATTCTAATTTTTCCTTATCAAAATATATCTCTATAGAATATGCTGCTGTTTTCTGTTCTTTTAAATAAAAACTGATTTCTACCTCATCTCCTACGCTTATATTCTCTACATTAGTTTCCATGTAGACTGTTGCTTTTTCCGAAGCTTGGCTTTGTAAAGGATAGCAAAATAGAATTATTATAAAATTTGCAATTATTACATATATATTTTTTTTCATTTATATTATCCTTTCCTAAAATTATTGTTCTATAATCTTTAATCCTAAAATATGCCTTTGAATTAATAATAAATCTACTGAACTAGGTTTACTCGCGTTTTTTCTTATATTTGCAGCTTTTTGATAAACTTCGTCTACGGTTTCAATTTCTAATATATGCCTTTGTAAAACTAACAAATCTACACTATTTATTTTTCCATCTCCATTAACATCACCATATAATATAATTTGGTATTCTTTTAAAATTTTTCCATCTTGTTTAACATGAATTTTACTTCCTGTTCCTATTATTGTATCATTTGCTAGAACCTCATCATTTGAATTAACAATTTTAATTTCTAAATTAGAACTTATTTTTTGCTTAATGTCTCCAACTGTATTTTGAGTATAGTCTATTCCGCTAACATCCAAATTATTCAATTTTAGTGGACTATTAAATTGTACTTCTGATTCTTCCATTTTCCTAACTACTGTTATTTTACATTCTGCCTTTATGTTTTCATTTTCTTCTGAAATCGCACAAATAGTTGTTTCTCCTTCTTGTTGTGTTGTAATTACTCCATTTTCATTTATTGTAGCTATTTCAGTGTTATTACTTTTAAATATTATTTTAGGATTGTCTGCATTCTCAGGTTCAACATATGCATTGATTTTAAAACTCTCTCCTATTGGAATATATAATTCTTTTTTGTCGATATTAATTCCTGTTACTTTATTATAAGTAGGAAGTTCTGTCACATAAGTTTGAAAAATATATCCAACCATCCCATTTTCCAGTTGAACTCTATCCCATCTTTCTCCATTACTTATACTTCTAGCAATTCTAGTCATTTGGGTGTCTTTACTAAGCATTGTTATTACTTCATAAGATGTACTTGGACCTGTTCTTAAATTTACATTTGTAGCATTGCAATAAACTTTAGTATTGTCTTCTACATAATTGTTTGAATTCATATTAGGGCTTTCTTTTTGAATATCTGGCATATTATTATAAACAGGAATTACAAAAGATATTGGTAAATCCAATATTCCATTTTTCTGATATCCATTATAAATCGATTTTGCTTCAAAATATGGTGCTAACACATTTGTCATGTATTGATGTGAAAATAAATTACTTCCTCTGTCATCATTTACATCAAACTTTTGTAAATAGACTGTATTCTGCCCAACATTAATATAACTTGAACCTATAAAAATTCCACCACCTGTAATTGCCCTTTCTTTGTTATTCCAAGGTATTAAATATTTGTTTTTGCTTGCTTGACTTGCTCCTTTTCCATCTTTTGCAAATTGTAATCCGTTTTTAATTGCTCCCATCGGTTCTGCTGAACTTGTAGCACCTATATTATAAAAATTATATAATCCCTCATATCCTGCTACTTTTCCACTTATAGAACTATGAGATAAAAATGGGCCTACTTCTTGTTTTATTCTTGACGCTAAATGATATGTGCTTACAGCTGATTGTTGTCCCCCTCTTAATATTAAATCAGCATATGTTTCATTCATATTTATTGTATTTCCATTGCTATCTAAGTATGATACTTTATTTTGATAAAATTCTGTTCCATACAATATTTTTTCTATACTATTTATGCTATTTTCACTCGAACTATATGATAGAGTTTCAAATTGAAAAATTCGTACTTCATTTAAAAAATTTCTTGGGTCCATTGCATATTCCACTGCTTGTTCTGAAGAATCTACCCACCCACTGTCTACTTCTACATTGTATTGCCCTGGCGTTGTATTTTTCCAATTATCTGAGTATGTTTTTGGAACTAAATTTTTTCCAAATTGACTTTCTTGTTCTATTACAGTATTCCAATCTAAATTTGTATACATTGCTGTGAAACTCCAGTTTGGATGTTTTTTGTGTATTTCTTTTAAGTATGATTGATAACTACTTGGAAAATTTTCAATTCCGTTCTCTTTTAGTTGACGCTTCCACTTTGGTACCAAATATTAAACTTATACATATTGCTACTATGATAGTTATTTTCTTTTTTATCATTTTTTCCTCTCTCTTTTTTTTTGATATTTTCTCCATTTTTTGCTGAAAATATACAGAAACAACTTTACATAAAAGTGCACCGTTAAGAACCGGTCCCAAACGTGCAAAAAAGTGCACCGATGAGAACCGGTCCCAACGGTGCATTATTTAAATAATTCATTTTTACTAAATTTGATAGTTGTAGGCCTACCATGTGGACAAGTGAACGGATTTTTTAATTTTAATAATCTTTGAATTAGATTATCAACCTCCTGCCTACTTAAATCCATATTAGCCTTTACCGCAGCCTTACAAGCAACTGTAGCAATAAATCTCTCTTCTACATCTTTAATTGCCGTTCTTTCTATTGTAAGCATTTCATCTAATACATCTAAAAACATTTTATTTTTATTTACTTTGTATTCAATGTCTGGAATACCACTAATTTTTACGGATTCTTCTCCAAACAATTCGATATCAAAGCCTGTATTTCTAAATAATTCGACATTTTCTTTTACGAATTCAATTTCTTTGTGTGATAAATTATAAACTTCTGGTACTAACATTAATTGGCTATTATTTTGAAGATGATTTTTGTAATTTTCTTTTATTTGTTCATATAATATTCTTTCATGTCCAGCATGCTGGTCAATTAGGAACATATCATCTCCAATTTCTATTATTATAAATGTTCTAAATAAAATACCAATATATTTATATTCTATCTCCCTTTTATTTTCTCTATTTATCAATTCTACAGGTGCATCATTTTTAAATTTATTCGTCAAAAATTCTAATTCGTTTTCTATGTAAGTTTCTTTCTTTTGTTCTTTTTCATCATTATCCAAAAACTCACCATTTAGCATTGAACTTTTTATTGCATGATAAAATACTTTGTAAAGTTTATTTTCGTCATTAAATCTTACTTCCATTTTTGTTGGATGAACATTCACATCATAGTAGCTTGCTGGCATCTCTAAATTTAAAATGAAAAATCCATATTTTCCAATCCCTGTAGCACCTTTAAATGCTTGGTCTGCACTATTTGTTAAAACTTGATTTTTTATATTTCTTTTATTTAAATATAATATCTGACTTTTTCTGTTATCTCTTGCTATTGTAGTATTTCCAATTACTCCGGTTACTTTTATTCCTTCACTTTCATAATTTACATCTAACAGATTTTTTTCAATTTCTTTTCCATATAAAAGATAAATGATATCTCTTATATTTCCATTTCCATTTGTTTGGAATACTATTCTTCCATCATTTATTAATTTAAATGATATGTCTGAATTTACTAAAGCTGTTTTTTGAACCCATTCTTTTATATATCTAAATTCTGTAGCATCATTTTTTAAAAATTTATATCTTACAGGAGTATTAAAAAATAACTTTTCTACCATAATTGTGGTTCCTACAGGAAGCCCTACTTCTTCTACTTCAATTATTTCTCCCGCTTCTGCAACAATTTTTGTTCCATTTTCTTCTGCTGTTTTAGTCATCATGGTAAGTTCAGATATTGATGCAATACTTGCTAATGCCTCTCCTCTAAATCCCATAGAATATGTATGTTCTAAGTCTTCTATTTTTCTTATTTTACTTGTTGCATGTCTTTCTAATGATAGTGGTATATCATTTGCTGATATTCCTTTTCCATTGTCTACTATTTTAACCAATGTTTTTCCACCATTTTTTATTTCTATTATTATTTTTGTTGCTCCTGCATCTATTGAATTTTCTACTAATTCTTTTACTACATTTGCTGGTCTTTCTATTACTTCCCCAGCTGCTATTTTATTTATTGTTAAATCATCTAGTAGTACTATGTTTCCCATCTTTTTCTCCCTTTCTGTTGCTAACTATATCACAATCTCCAAAATAAAACAACCCTACATCGTAGAGTTGTTTTATTTTTAAGATATTTGCATTTTTTTGATTTTGTGATAATGTCTTTTCAACACATCGAGTGAATCTCCAATTTTTAATTTCAGAATTGCCAATTTTAGAATTTTACGGTCATCAAACCCAATATCTTGTAATGGATATGTTCTAATTTTCTCATAAAACCATAACTCACCACGTCCATCTACTCCTACATCAAGCACACTTGTCTGGAATATTTGCTCTTCACGTACACTTAGGTATCGTCCTTGACTATCAAAGAAAAAACACTTATCTTCTTCATGTCTCAAAATAATATTTCTCATATTCAAAATCTTACTTTGCTCAAGATAAAATCTTTTTAAATTTTCTTTAAGGTTGTCTAAGGTCTCTCCTTCTTTTAACCATAAAAGTGCTCTTTCTAGTGCATGATAAACTTCGTGATAATTTCCAATTCCGCATATTGCACAAAGTTTGTTTTGTGGCATATATTCTAAAAAGGCTCCAAATTTCTTAAATTGCACATTTATGAAATTCATCTTCCGCGCTTCTTCTACCGAAACTGACGTATATTTTCCCTCCTCATTAAAAAAGAAAATTCTGTCTCCAACAATCAACATTGCCAATCTCTTGTCTAACATTTACTTACCTCCTAAATTTTTATGGAGGTATTGATACCTCCAAGTTTTTTTGCTTTTTGGTATCTTGTCCAAATATATATTATTATAATATCAAATTATTATAATAATTGCAACTATTTTCTGTATATGAGTAACTTGTAATAAAATAAATCTATTTTTCTAGTGCTTTTCTTATTTCCTCTAAAGCAATCTTTCTAGCACTTATTTTGTTTTTTTCTTCTTTGGATAACTCTGCTAAAGTTCTTCCATCTTCTAATTCAAAAATTTCATCAAATCCAAATCCATTTTCTCCTCTAATATTTTCAGCTACATATCCTTTAATAATTCCTTTTTTACATATTGTTTTTTGACCATCTGATAAAGCTATAGCTGTAACAAAATTTATTCTTCTTTTTTCCTTTGGTATTCCTTTCAATTTTTCTATTAACGCCATATTTCTTTCTCTGTCTGTCCCACTATGCCATCTTTTTGTATATACTCCCGGAAAACCATTTAAATATTCTATTTCTATTCCAGAATCATCTGCTATACATAATTTTCCATCTAGACTTTTGGCTATCGTTTCTGCTTTTTTTATTGCATTTTCTTCAAATGTTTCTCCATCTTCTTCTACTTCTATGTCTATTCCTAGCTCTTTTATTGATTTTATATTAAATTCTCTTAATATTTCTTTTGCTTCTTCAATCTTGCCTTTATTTCCTGAAGCTATTATTATTTCTTTCATATGATAGTTCTCCATTTTTAATTGTATCTTTTAACTTTCTATTTCACTATTGTTATACTTCACAGCCATTTTCTACACAAGCTGTATGCCAAAGACATTTTTTCATTTTTAGCATAGATGAATGTTTCTGTTTTGCAATTATATCAATCATATATTTTTGTATATGTTTATATACATTATCATTTGCTAAATTGCTTTTTAACATTGCCTTATTGTTTCTTGCACTGATAATTTCAACTAACTACCAATCCTACTTATTGTAATTATCGAGATGATTATAACATCAAAGTAATCCATATTTAACCTTAATTACTACTACAGTTATTGATTATCTAAGTCTATTTACACTTTATATTTTTTTAATCTTAAAGCATTTAGTATAACCGTTAAACTACTACACACCATCGATAAACTTGCCCACATAGGATTTATAGTTATTCCTATTGGATTTAATATACCTATTGCAATAGGTATCATTAAAGAATTATAGAAAAATGCCCAAAACAAATTTTGTTTTATATTTTTTATAGTTTTTTCACTAATATTTATTAATTTTAAAATAGATTCTAAATCATTTTTAGTTAAAATAACATCTGATGAATCCATTGCTATATCTGTTCCACTTTTTACACTTACTCCAATATTGGCATTTGCTAAAGCTGGACTATCATTTATGCCATCCCCACACATCATAACATTTTTATTTTGTAATTTTAGATTTTTTATCATTTCTGCTTTTTCTTTTGGAAGAACATTTGCTATTACTTTTGTTATTCCTAATTCTTTTCCTATTTTTTCTGCTGTATCTTTATTATCTCCTGTGAGCATAATTGTTTCAATATTCTTTTCATTTATCTTTTCTATAACTTGTTTTGCATTTTCTCTTATAATATCATTTACACCAATAAGAGCCATTATTTTACTATCTTTTATTACATATATTATACTATTCCCTTGTTTTGCAAGTTCTTTTTCATCTTCTTCGTATTTATTTTCAATATTGTATTTTGCTAGTATTTTCCTATTTCCTAATATTATTTTTTGTTTTTGAATTTCTCCAATAATTCCAAATCCAGATACATCTTCAAAATTATTTACTTGTAGTTTTGCAATTTTATTTTCTTTCATATAATCTGTAAATGCTTTTCCTATTGGATGTGTAGATTTTGTTTCTATGCTTACTGCTAATTGCAAAATATCATTGTCTTTTAGATTACTATAATTATATATTTTAGAAATCTTTAATTTTCCATAAGTTAATGTTCCTGTTTTATCAAAAACGATAGTATTTATTTTCGAAGCATTTTCTAATATCTCACTTTTTTTTACTAATATTCCGTTACTTGCACATAAACCTTCACTAATTACCATTGCAAGTGGTGTTGTGAGTCCCAAACTACAAGGACAAGCAACAACAAGTATTGTAACAAATGTAATTATTGCTTTTCCTATTGAAAATCCTAATAGTAAATATATTATCAATGTGATAATTGCAATGATTATAACAACTGGCACAAAAACACCTGATATTTTATCTACGATTTTTGCTATTGGTGCTTTTGTGTTGCTTGCTTCTATTACTAGTCTTACTATTTCTGATACTGTTGATTCTTTTCCTATTTTCTCTGCTTTATATTTTATAAATCCGTCGTAATTTAAACTACCAGCAACTACTTTTTCACCTATTGTCTTTGAAGATGGCTTACTTTCTCCAGTTATAAAAGATTCATCTAAATGTGCTTTTCCGTTCTATTATTTCTCCATCTACTGCAATTTTCTCTCCTGGTTTTGCTATAATTATATTTTCCTTTTTTATTTCATCTAATGTAACAATTTTTTCTACTCCATTTATTTCAATAGTTGCTTGATTTGGTGTTATTTCTACTAATTTTTGTATTGCCTCTTTTGTCTTGTCTTTACTTATTCCATCTAAATATCTTCCTAGCTTTATGAAATAAATTACAATAGCTGATGATTCAAAGTATAAATCCATTGTGTAGTTGTGATTTCCTTTCAGTATCATATACATTCCATATACACTATATAAAAAACTACTAATTACCCCTATTGTAACTAATGTATCCATATTTGGTATTCTATGAATTAAATTTTTGTATCCGTTCTTTAAAATATCAAAACCATATATTAAAAATAATATTGTTAATCCTAATAATGTTATAGTATATATGATTGGATTATAATGTGGATTAAATATTTTTGGTATGGGCAGATTTATCATGTGTCCCATTGAAATATACATTAATATAATTGCTAGTATAGTAAATATTATAAATTTAACTTTTTCTTTTTTAGTTTGCTTTTGTATTTTAAATTCCTTAAATATTCCTAAACTTGTAAAACCTGCTTGTTTTATATATTTTTCTAATTTTTCTTGATTTAATATTGTTTCATCATAATCTATACTAGCATTTGACATTACTAGATTAACGGAAGCATTTATAATTCCATTTTGCTTATTTAGGTATTTTTCTAATCCATTTGAACAAGCACTACAAGTCATTCCATCTATTCCTAAAATAATTTTTTTCATACTTCTAATCTTCCTTTACTTCAAAACCAAGATCTTCAATTTTTTCCTTAATGATATTTCTATCAATTTTTTCATCTGACTTAATTACAACTGTTCCTTCATTATGATTTGCAATTACTTCTTTGACGCCATCTATTGTGCTTAAAGAATTTACTACTCTTTTTTCACAACCTCCACAAACCATTCCATTAACATTTAATCTTATCTCTTCCATATTTTTTACCCTCTTTCTATTTTTTAATAAACTTTCAAATTTATCATTAAATTCTTTATTATACTTTTTTAAATTAATTGGTTTTAAATTCTTATCTGTAAAACAATGTTTTGTTTCTCCTGTCAATACAATTTTACCATTTTTTTTATCTGCTATCTCATATCCAACTGTCATTCTTACTCCTGAATATTCTTTCACATAAGGCTTTATAATAATTGTATCTCCAAATGTAACATGATATTTATAAGTACAGTTTACTCCTAATACTGGTATTGTTATTCCATTATCTTCTAATAAATCAAATGGCATTTCTATACTTTGTAGCCAATAGCATCTAGCTTCTTCTAAAAATCTTATATAATTAGAATGATGTACTACTCCCATTTTATCTGTTTCATAATAATTAATGTTTCTTTCAAATGTAAAATCCATATTCTTCCTCTTTTCGTATTATTTATTAAATTTTTTGAATAATCCTATTAGCTCATCTATTATCTCTAAGTTGCCATTTTCTAAATCTCTTGTTACACAAGAATACAAATGTTTTTCTAATATATGATTTGATAAACTTTTTACTGAATTTTCAACAGCAGATAATTGTACTAAAACATCATTGCAATAACTATCATTTCGGATCATCTTTTTTATTCCTGTAAGTTGTCCCTCTATTCTATTTATTCTGTTAGTTATAATTTTCTTTTCTTCTTCATTTCTAACAGTTTTCTTTTTACAACACTCATTCATTATCCATCACCACACATATTATTATATACCCATAAAGGTATTTTGTAAATAAGGGGGTATATATTAAAAGAACTATTTGTTTCAATGCTTTTACGATTTATAATAAAAAAAGTAGATATTTCTATCCACTCTTAAAATTGTAGTTTGTCTCTACTTATTATAGCTATTTACTATTTTATTGTTGTCTTCCATAATCCATGTTTGTTGCAATAAGCATATAATGTTGCACCAGATATATATGGAAATCGAGTTTCCGTTTTTTGCTCTGGATATAATCTTACATGAGTTGTTCTATTTTCTGATACTTGTGCAATCCACATTATATAATGTTCCTTTTCCATTGGGTGTTCTACTTCTCCAACACTTACTACTATTTCATCTCCTACTTTTTTATATATTGGTATATGTTTTTCTGTTGCTGCATCTGTAGTATTAGCTTTCATTTCTTCCATTTTCCTACCACAACAAGTTAAATGTTGTACATCTCCATCAATTACTTCTATAATATCGTCACATATTTGACATTTAAAAAATTTTGCATTTTCTTTCATTTAAAACTCCTCCATTTATTAATATTATACTATTAGATAAAAAATTATATACAAAAAATAAGTTATTATTTTGTCCCTATTTTATACATTTGGGCATTTGTGACTTTGAGGGCAATTTTCTATAATTATTTTTAATTTTTTATCCATAAATAAATCCTTTCTGTTTTTTATTTATAATAAACTATTTATTATATTATTTAATTCGGACTTTGAACAAAAACCAATGCTACTTTTTATGATTTTTTTGTTTTTTATAAATAAAAGAGTTGGAACATTCATTATATTGTATTTCATTGCTAAATCTTGATTTTCATCTACATTTACTTTACATACTTTAATGCTATTTGAATATTCATTTGCTATCTCTGATATAATTGG
>CAKPLQ010000014.1 GCA_934167685.1 uncultured Clostridia bacterium
GATTTTAGCAAATTATTATCAAAAGAAAATATAATAGCAATTTTAGTTGCATCAATAATTTGTGGAATAGCAATAAGAATGTCTGCAGAAAAAGGAAAAAAAGTATTAGAATTTTTAGTATCTGCTAATGATGTAATGCAAAATATTGTAAAAATCATAATGTATTATGCACCAATAGGTCTAGCATGTTATTTTGCAGCATTGATAGGAAGTTTTGGAGCATCAATTGCAGTGGGATATTTAAAAACATTTGTAGTATATACAGTTGTAGCAGTAGCATTTTATTTTATATTTTACACAATATATGCTTTTATTGCAGGTGGAAGAATAGGAGTAAAGTCATTTTGGAAAAATGCAATACCATCTACTTTAACATCACTTGCAACATGTTCAAGTGCAGCATGTATTCCAGTAAATGTAGAATGTGCTAAAAAGATGGGAGTACCAGATGATATTGCAGAAACAACAATACCAATGGGAACAAGCTTCCACAAAGATGGTTCAATGATAGGTTCTGTATTTAAAATTATGTTTTTAGTTTGCCTATTTGGAACAGCAATAAACACACCAGCAAGTATATTAAAAGTTTTAGGTGTTGCAATAGTTGCTAATTTATTGGTAACAGGCGTACCAATAGGTGGTGGAACAATTTCAGAAATGCTTATTATTACAATGATGGGATTTCCTGTAGCTGCCTTGCCAATACTTACAATGGTTGCAACAATAATAGATGCACCTGCAACTATGCTTAATGTTGTAGGAGATACAGTTTCATCAATGATGGTAACAAGAATTGTTGATGGAAAAGACTGGATAAAAAATGATGAAGAAAAAAAGATAGAGATAACTGGAAAAAAGATTGAAAATGTGGTATAATAATCGAGATGACCAATGGTTTTGTTTTTCTTAAAGGAGGAGCAAATATGAAAAACGCAATTATATCTTTTGTAACTCTAGTAATTAGTATGGTAATCTCGATTGCAGTTGTTACCCTACTAGCGGGACAATTAGGTGTTAAGATAACACATATTGTTTCAATAACTTTTGTTATAGAAGGAATATTGAGTTTAATGGGTGCTTTCCTAATATGGCCACCACTGGAAGAACTGGTAAATGGCATATTAGAAAAAATTAAAAAGTAATACTTTTTAATTAAAAACTGAATTTTTGAATTGTGTATAGTTCAAAAATTCAGTTTTTCTTTGTAATATTAATTTGTTTATATATATTGCAAATATCACAATTATAGCAAATATCAATACGATTTTCAAAGATTAATTTTAAGGTATTAATAAAATCTAAATTTGTAGTTTGAGAAACAAGATGTAGGTGAATTTTTTTGGGTAACATAGTAAGCAATGTATTTAGAACATAGTCATTATTTGAAAATGATACATCAGATAGATATTTAGCTTTTAGTAAATTTTTATCTATTGAAATTTTATTCATATTTTCATCTAATAATATTATCTGATTATTAAAAGATATTACATGGACAGTTAAGTTAGATGGTGACTGAGAGTTTATATATAATCTTAAGAGTGATACAAATTCTAAGTATTCTCTTTCAATAATAAACTCATTTACAGATAAATCAACTAAATCTTCAAGTAATTTTCTATATTTACCAAGTCTAAAATTTGTAAAACCACTTATAAGAAGATTATGATGTGTGGATATATATTCGTAAAATATATCAAATAAAAAAAGCTGTCTATTAGGTAAAGAAAATTCACTGGAATCACAGAGATTTTCTTCACATAATTTTAATATAGTATTAAATTCGGAATTTTCAAAATAAAAATAATTCGAGTGTAATATTTGCTTTATAATGTTTTCTTCAAAATAATCTATTACTAAATAAGATAAGATTGTTGCAAGTTTTGTATAGAAGAGCTCTTTGTCTATTCCTTTATAATGAATGATGATATTTTTGTAGTTTTTGAATTTGTTTTTGGAATAAAAAGTATTTAACATGTTAAAACTTGAAAATTCATTTTGCAAATATTCTAATATCTGTTTATTGTTTGTCTTTATACATAGTGAACTCATAAATGGCTCCTTTTTCATTTTGTATAGTATTTGCTAAAATTAGAATTCTATACAATGTTAGAATATAATATTCTAAAATAAAAAAAATGAAACTTGTTTATACTTAGATTGTAATCAAAGAAAAAATAAAAGAAAATTATTTCAGCAATAATTTTCTTTTATTTTTTATAATTTATGATAAATATTATAATCAATGTCAGGGAATATACAATCTTTTGCTTGAATATCTTTTAAGAAATCTGTATCAATTTTATTATCCTTGATTTCATAATACAATTTAGTAAAACGACCAATATGGTCTTTAATACGTTTTTTTGCATAATCAACCATAGTACCATTAGTAATAATAAATAGCCAACAACTTGTTTGAGCTAAAAGTAATTCACGAGAAGCTTGGTTAAGAGCTTCTTTAACAATTCCATTTTCTAAATTTGGATATGTTGTTGCAAGTTCAATCATTCTATCAGCAGCTTTATGCAAATGACGATGAACATAATCATTAGTAGGGTTTAACCAAACACCACTATAACCATTAGCGCCCCAACTTGAGCGACAAGGAGTACTAACCTGAATTTCTGGATACTTGTCGATATATTCAGAAGGAGTAATCAATTCAAAATTGCACTCATCATAATAAATCTTTTTAAATAAAATATATAACCAATAAGGACCTTCATACCACCAATGACCATATAATTCAGCATCATAAGGACATAGAATAATTGGAGGTTTATCCATATAAGCTGCAACGTTGTTGATTTGCTCAGTACGAGAATTCATAAAATGACCTGCTTGTCTTTCTGCAGAATCATGAGCCCATTGAACATCATAATAATCCTTTTGCTCAGTTTTACCAGTAATTCTATGATATTTTATACCAGTATGAACACGAACACCATTATGTGCAATATAAGGTTTAATATAATCATAATCAGCTTCATAACCAATATCTCTATAAAATTCTCTATAATTGTAATCACCTGGATATCCATCGATAGAACTCCAAACTTGTTGCGATGAAGTCATATCACGCCCAAAGCAAACTAAACCGCCAGGAGAGACAATAGGAGCATAAGTTCCATAAATAGGTGTAGGGTCAGCATATAAAATTCCATGAGATTCTACAATTGCATATTCAATTCCAAATTCTTTAAGATATTTATCGGCTTCTGGAACATAACCACATTCAGGTAACCAAATACCACGAGGTTTTCTTCCAAAAAATCTTTCATATGTTTGAACACCAACAGCAATTTGAGCTCTAATAGCTTCTTCATTAACATATAAAATAGGGAAGTAACCATGAGTTGCGCCACAAGTGATAATTTCTAATACACCAATATCTTGAAAATGTTTAAATTGTTCAATAATATTACATTTCCAAACATCTCTAAAAAGATGTAAATCATTAGAATATCTATCATAATAATAATGAGAAAGTCTATTAACTCTTTCATTATCCTTAGTACGTTCAATTTCTTTTTTAGAAAGTTCTATTAATTTTTCTAAATAATGAATATATTTTTGTTGTAGTAATTTATTATCAAACATAGAAAGTAGAGTAGGGGTAATAGACATCGTAATCCTAAAATTAACTCCTTCATCAACTAGTTTTTGATAATTTTGTAATAATGGTATATATGTTTCAGAAATTGCTTCATATAACCATGACTCTTCTAAATAATCATCACTTTCAGGATGATGTATAAATGGAAGATGTGCATGTAATACAAAACTTACATAACCTTTTTTTTGCATTTTTTTCTCCTTTTTGAATTTTTAAATTTTGCACGTTTGGGACCGGTTCTCTGCCGTGCAATTTTTGCACCGTTGGGACCGGTTCTTAACGGTGCATTTTTTATGTAATAAATGCCGTAGGTTAATTCCTACGACATTAGACTTCCTGATGATGGATTTCCACCAGAAGATGGATTGTTTTTGATTCTTTCAAATATTGAAAGGTCGTTGCTTTGATAAATTCCAAAATACATATCTTTTAATAATTCTTCACTTATATATGGTATGTTTTGAACACATTTCATTGCTGGAAGATGTTTTACTATTTCGAATAATGAGATTGATTTTTCGTTAGAGTTTTTTACGTTTCTAATTTTTATTGTGTTATTCTCATTTGTGCTAAATAATACATGGTCATTTGGGGATTCAATTTCATTTGAAGTTGAAACATATATGTAATCTGTTTTTATTTTTTCTTCAATTTCTTTTGTTGCATCTGCATTGTAATAATTAGGACGTCTACCAAGTTCAACTCTATAATCGCATTTACTGTCATTTATATGTAAATACCAACTATTGGCAAAATCATTTATTGGAATTTCGAAACTATATTTCATAGTGTCATTGTGAATTATTAATACAGGTCTAGTTATATTAAAGAAATTTTCTCCATATTGATTTATATAATTTTCTCTATCAGAATCTGCAATATCCCAGTATACAAATAGAGTATTAGGGGTTTGATAAAGTATTTTTACAACTGTTTCGTTATATCTATATGGTAAATCATAATATTCTACAATTTCAGCTGGTTGTTTTTTGTTTACAATTTTTTTGCTAGTTGACTTTTTTGTACTAGTTGTTACTGATTTTTTTGTGGTAACTTTTGACTTTTTTGCTATTGCACTTTTTGCAACAACTTTTTTCGCTGTAGCTTTTTTTGCAGTTTTAGTCTTTTTGGTAGATGATTTTGATTTATTTGAACTGCTTTTGGCAGTAACCTTTTTTGTCGTCTTTTTATTTAATTTATTCTCATTTGTTTCTTTTGTTTTTGCTGGCATTTTTTATCCTCCTATGTAAAAGACATTATTTCCTATATACTATAACAAAATGAAAATAAATTCAAGAGAAAACGTAAAAAAAGTAATTTTTTTTTTGGGCAAAAGTATTGACAAAAATATCCAAGCATTGTATAATAATATTCGTTACAAGAAGAAGTTATCCACTTCTCACCTTATCTTTGTGGAAAAAGGTTAGAAAAATTATATTTATATTTAGAAAAAATATATCTATATTTATGTGGAATTGACTTGTAACAGGGTCAATTTTTTTATTTATAAAAAATTACCATTAAAAAATAGGAGGTGTTTTATATAAAACAAGAATTACCTACAAATGGTCAAATACGTGCAAAGGAAGTACAATTAATAAGTGAAACTGGAGACAAATTAGGAATAGTTCCATTAGCAAGAGCTTTAGAATTAGCAACAGAAAAAAAATTAGATTTAGTATTAGTATCACCAAATTCACAAGTACCAGTGTGCAAAATAATGAATTATGGAAAATACAAGTTTGAACAAGCTAAAAAAGAAAAAGAAGCTAAGAAAAAACAAAGAACACAAGAAACTAAGGAATTAAGAATAACTCCAAATATCGAAGAACATGACTTTGGATTTAAAGCTAAAAATGCAAGAAAATTCTTAGAAGATGGAAACAAAGTAAAAATAACAGTACGTTTCAGGGGAAGAGAATTAAATAACACAAAATTAGGAGAACAAGTTTTAAATCAATTTATAGATAATCTAGAAGATATTTCTGTAGTAGAAAAGAAGCCAAAACTAGAAGGAAAGAACATGTTCATTATACTAGCTAAAAAAGCCAATTAAATGGCTTAAAATATATTAACAAACTTGAAAGGAGCGAAAATGCTATGCCAAAATTAAAAACAAACAAAGCTGCAAAGAAAAGATATTCTTTAACAGCAACAGGAAAAGTAAAAAGAACAACAGCTAATAGAAGACACTTATTAGCAAATAAAACAAAAAGACAAAAATTATCAAGCAGACGCCCAGGAGCATATGCAGATAAAACATGCGAAAATACAATAAAAAAATTATTACCATATGGTAACTAGAAAGTAATTTGAGGAGGGAAAATAAATGGCAAGAGTAAAATCAGCAAGAACAACAAGAGCAAGACATAAAAAAGTATTAAAACAAGCAAAAGGATATTATGGTGCAAAACACTATAGATTTAGAAATGCTAATCAAGCAGTATTAAAATCATTAGCATATGCTTATGTTGGAAGAAAAGATAAAAAGAGTAATTTCAGAAAATTGTGGATAGCAAGAATAAATGCTGCTGCAAGAATGAATGGAACAACATATAGTAAATTAATCGCAGGATTAAAAAAAGCTAATGTTACAATAAATAGAAAAATGTTAGCAGAAATTGCTGTAAATGATCCAAAAGCATTTACAGAAATCGCTGAAATTGCAAAAAATGCATAAATATATTAGGAGGTCTTACTTTAAAATTTAATATTTTAAAGTGAGATCTCCTTGTGCGTTTTAAAATACAATAGGAGGAAACAAAAATGAACATAGGAATAGACATAGATGGAGTATTAACAGATATGGAAAGAGAAGTTACAGACTATGCAACTAAAATGTGTGTAGAAGAAGGATTGCCAATAGAAGTAGATGTTAGTAAGTACTATGAAACAGATTCTTTTAATTGGACACAAGAACAATCATATAGATTTTGGAATAAATATTTAGTTCCATATGTAGTAGAAAGTAATGCAAGAAAATACTCTAAAGAAATAATAGAAAAATTAAGAAAAGAAGGAAACAAAATATATATAATAACAGCAAGAGATGAAAGTGGAATGCCAGAAGAATATTATGGAAAGATGCAACAATTAACAAAAGAATGGTTAAAAAAATATGAAATTGAATATGATAAACTAATATTTGCAAAAGATAAAGAAAAGTTACAAAGATGTATAGAAAATAATATAGATGTAATGATAGAAGATAGCCCAAGTAATATAGAAAATATTTCAACTAAAATTAATGTTATTAAATTTGATTGCCAATATAATAGGAACATGGAAGGAAAGAATATTATAACAGCTTATAGTTGGTATCATATATATGATATAATCAAAAAAATAAAGAAAGAAAAAGGAGAGTAAAAAATGGCAAAAATATTTAAAGATGTTTCAAGAACATTTAATGAATTCTTATTAATACCAAATTTAACAGATGAAAGATGTATACCATCAAATGTATCATTAAAAACACCAATAGTAAAATACAGAAAAGGAGAAAAAGCAAAATATTATGCAAATGTACCAATGGTATCTGCAATAATGCAATCAGTATCAGGAGAAGAAATGGGAATAGCATTAGCTCGTGAAGGTGGAATAGCATTTATATTTGGTGCTCAGTCAATAGAATCACAAGCAGAAATGGTACGTCATGTAAAAAAACATAAAGCAGGATTTGTAGTAAGTGACTCAAATGTAAAAAGTGGGACAACATTAAGAGAAGTCATAGAATTAGTTGAAAAGACAGGACATTCAACTGTAATGATTACAGAAGATGGAACTGCAAATGGTAAATTTTTAGGATTAGTAACAGATAAAGATTACAGAATTTCTAGAGACAATTTAGATGCACCAATAGATAATTTTATGACACCAAAAGATAGCGTAGTTTGGGCAGAAGAAGGATTAAATTTATCAGAAGCAAATGATATTATATGGGAAAAGAAAAAGGAATGTCTTCCAATTTTATCAAAAGAAGGAAATTTAAAATTTTTAGTATTTAGAAAAGATTATGAAGAAAGAAAACATAATCCAAATTCACTATTAGATGAAGATAAAAGATATATAGTAGGAGCTGGAATAAATACTAGAGACTATGAAGAAAGAGTACCTGCATTAGTAGATGCTGGTGTTGATATACTTTGCATAGACTCATCTGATGGATATTCTGTATGGCAAAAAAATACTATCCAATATGTTAGAGAAAAATATGGAGATAGTGTAAAAATAGGTGCTGGTAATGTAGTTGATAAAGAAGGATTTAGATATTTGGCAGAAGCTGGAGCAGACTTTATAAAAGTTGGTGTAGGTGGAGGATCAATTTGCATCACGAGAGAAACAAAAGGAATTGGTAGAGGACAAGCAAGTGCCTTGATAGATGTAGTACAAGCTCGTGATGAATATTTTGAAGAAACAGGAGTTTATATTCCAGTATGTTCAGATGGAGGAATAGTACATGATCATCATATAACAATTGCACTAGCATTAGGAGCTGACTTTGTAATGATGGGACGTTACTTTGCACGTTTTGATGAAAGCCCAACAAGAGTTGTGAAAATAAATAATAACTTTGTAAAAGAATATTGGGGAGAAGGATCAAATAGAGCAAGAAACTGGCAAAGATATGATATGGGAGGAGCTAAGAAACTTTCTTTCGAAGAAGGAGTTGATTCTTACATTCCATATGCAGGACCATTAAAAGATAATTTAGACATTACAGTTGCAAAAATAAAATCAACAATGTGTAACTGTGGTGCAATTACAATTCCAGAATTACATAAAAAAGCAAGATTGACACTAGTTTCTAATGTTAGTATTCAAGAAGGTAGTGCACATGATGTAATTTTAAAAGAAATTGATAAAACAATATAAATAAATTTTATGGGTAAGCTAAAATAAGAGAGCTTGCCCTTTATTGTGCATATTTTTTCTTTATTTGGGAAATAATGATTAAAGTAAATAAAGGAGGTCATTATGAAACCATTAGATTCAAAAAAAGATTATCAAGACTATGTTGATAAAAAATCGCCGAATTCGCCAATATGGAAAAATTGCTTTAATGCGTTTTGGGTAGGAGGACTAATTTGTTCAATAGGTCAAATAATTATGGATATATGTAAATATAGAGGGCTTTCTCAAGAAACGTCAGGAACTATAGTTTCTATTTTATTAATAGCAATTAGTGCATTTTTAACAGGTCTTAATATATTTAATAAAATTGGAAAATTTGCAGGAGCAGGTTCATTAGTTCCAATTACAGGATTTGCAAACTCTATTGTTTCGCCAGCTATGGAATATAAATCTGAAGGATATGTAATGGGAGTTGGAGGAAAAATGTTTACAGTAGCAGGGCCTGTTCTTGTTTTTGGGATTTCAGCATCTATTATTGTAGGATTAATTTATTTGATTTTTAATACACAATCAATTACATTAGTTTAATTTTGAAAAGGAGAGAATTATGCAAAAATTAGGAAAACAAACAATAAAATTTGATACTCCACCAGTTATAACAGAAGTAGCTTCAATAGTTGGTCCTAAAGAAGCAAATGGACCATTAGCTAAATATTTTGACCAATGTTTAGAAGATGAGTTCTGGGGAGAAAAAACTTGGGAAAAGTCTGAAAGTAAAATAATTAAAGAGACTGTAAATGCAGTAATTGCAAAATCAGGAATAGCAGTAAGTGACTTAGAATATTGCTTTGCAGGAGATTTATTAAATCAATGTATTTCTTCAAGTTTTGGATTAAGAGAATTGAATATACCATTCTTAGGAATATTTGGAGCTTGTTCAACATTTGTAGAAGGGCTTAGTTTAGGTGCAATTGTTACAGAAGCATGTGCGCAACATGTTATATGTGCTGCATCAAGTCATTTTTGTAGTGCAGAAAAACAATTTAGATTTCCATTAGAGCTAGGAAATCAAAGACCACAGACATCTCAATGGACTGTTACAGGTGCTGGTTCAGCTATATTGTCTAAAACAGGAGATGGACCATTTATTACACATATAACTTCTGGGAAAATTGTAGATATGGGAATTAAAGATGCTAATAATATGGGGGCTGCAATGGCACCAGCTGCACTTGATACATTAGTTTGCCATTTTAAAGATACAGGTCGAGCACCATCATATTATGATGCAATTATTACTGGTGATTTAGGACATGTAGGAAAAGAAATATTAACAGAATTAGCTTTAGACAAAGGCTATAATATAAAGTCAAATTATAATGACTGTGGTGTTATGATTTTTGATAAAGAAAAACAAGACACACATTCAGGTGGTAGTGGTTGTGGATGTTGTGCTTCTGTATTTTCGGGATATTTTTTTAAACAACTAAAAGATAAAAAGATAAAAAGATTATTATTAATTGCAACAGGTGCATTGACTAATTCGACATCTTCTCAACAGGGAGAGAGTATTCCAGGTATTGCACATGCAGTTAGTATTGAAATGTAGGAGGTGGAATTAATGGATTGGTTACAAAGTATTTCTTGGATTGGCTTATTAAAGTGTTTTGTTGTTGGTGGACTTATTTGTGTTATAGGTCAGATATTAATAGACAAAACTAAATTGACACCTGCTAGAATTTTAGTTGTTTTTGTTACTACTGGTACTATTTTAGGAGGATTAGGAATTTATCAATATCTTGTTGATTTTGCAGGTGCAGGTGCAACTGTACCATTAACAGGATTTGGATATAATCTTGCAAAAGGTGCAATAAAAGGTGTTAAAGAATCTGGAATTATTGGGGCATTTACAGGAGGAGTTACAGCTTCTGCTGGCGGTGTTGCTGCTGCTGTATTTTTTGGATATATTGCTTCTTTAATTTCTAAACCTAAAATGAAAAAAGAATAAAAATTACTCCCCTTATGCATTTGCTAAGGGGAGGTTTTTGGGGTAAACAGAAGAATCAAGAAAGTATTTGTTCTTCATTAAAACAAAGTAATGCTTCGCCAAGTTGAAAGTACCATTCTGAGATTAAATGGTAAGCTTCAAGAGGTAAAATATTTTTGTAGTGAAGCCTACGCAATATTCCCTTAATATTAGCTAATTCTTCTTTTAAATATTTAGAATTAGGCATAGCAGTGATAAGGAAAACAATATCAATATTTGTTTCTGTTTCTGAAACACTAAGACTATGCAATACTTCTAATATTCGTTGACAGTAAGTCCGAGCTTCCATCATATCGGTATAAATGGTTTGTAAATCTTGTTTCATAACATTTTTATTTCTCATAAAAAGCCCCTTTCAAAAAATACACATTATGCTACAAACACAGTATAACAGATTGTATATATTATGTCAATGAAAATTGTTACAAATGTGTTACAAAAAATACAATTAGATGACATTTTTTATAAAAATATTGACTTTTTTGCCAAAATATATAAAATATAATTATTAGAATAGATTTTAAAAAAGGAATGTGATAAAAATGAAAAGTGAAAGTGGAAAAACTCCATTAGAAATATTAGTAACACTAGCTGTTTTAATAATAATAGGTGGAGTAATAGTTGCAATGTTATATAGTGATTTATCAAGGAACACAGAAAAGACAGAAGACAATACACAAATAACAAGTGAAAATGAAACAAATGAAGTAAATGAAATATACTAATTAATAGAGAGGGGACTAAAGATGAATATTGCTATATGTATATTTATGAGTTTTTATATAATATACTTATTTTTAATAGCTATAATGGATAAAAAATACTTAAAGATAGACAAAAAAGTTAATGTAAGTGGAATAGTAGGAGCAATTATATATATTTTATATTTATATATAATTAATCCATCAAGTATGAAAATCAATTTAATTTATATAGGAATATATATTATATTATTGATAGCAGATACATTTATAATAAAAAGATATGCCAAAGAAAGTTATACAATCGGGATATTGATTTTATTTAATACGATATTAATATTTTCTGGAATAAAAATCTTTGCATACACAGTAGTGTTAACTGCTATAGAGATATTAATTTGTATGATATTGGCAAAAGTGCAACAAAAAAATAATGGGCATAAAAAAATAAATATAGGGGAGATTCCTGTAGGATATTTGTTAGGAACAAGTAATATTTTTACTTTAGTTGCTACATCAATTATTACAATTTATATAAGATAAATTGAAAGGATGATACTAATATGAAGATAGGAATAGATATTGGTGGAAGTCATATAGGAATAGGGCTAGTTGATAACAACGGCTCTATTGTTTTAAAAAAAGAAACGTTTATTAAAGACAAAACAAATATAGAAAGTAGAATAGAAAGATATATAACAGAAAATGTAATAGAAATATTACAAGCATATGGTGTAAATCAAATAGGAATTGCTGTGCCTGGAACTGTGACTGATAAAGAAATTATAAAAGCTGTAAATTTAGGAATAAAAAACTATGAAATTGGAACAATTATACAAGAAAATTTGTTAAAACTAGGATATACGGTAGATGTCAAGTTAAAAAATGATGGCAAATGTGCAGCACTTGCAGAGCAGAAATATGGGGCATTAAAAGGATATGACAATAGTATATTTTTATGTATAGGTACAGGTGTAGGAAGTGCAGTAATTTTTAATGGCAAATTACTAGAACCTAAAAATGTACCTGGATTCGAGTTTAGTCATACAATAATACATAAAAATGGAGCATTATGTAATTGCGGTAAAAGAGGGTGTTTTGAAGTTTATGCCAGCCTAAAAAGATTTAAAGAAAAATTAGTTAAGGAATTCAATTTAAATTCAATAGATGGAGAGTGTGTAAGAAATTTTATACGTCAAAATCCAGATAATTCAACATTAAAATATATGATAAATAATTATATCGAAGATTTAAGCATAGGTATTTCGAATATAATTAATATATTTGAGCCAGAGGCAATATGTCTTGGGGGAAGTTTTGCTGAATATGAAGATATATTATATCAGCCGTTAAAAAAGGCTTTGTTAGCTGGAAACTTGCTATTTAACAAGCGATGTGATATAATAATAAAACTTGCAGAGTTAAAAAATGATGCGGGAATTATTGGAGCAACACTTATATAAAGTTGATGAATAGAGATGGTTGGAAAATAATTCTTTTCCAATCTATTTTTTTGAAATAAAGAAAGGGATATAGTAAAAAATGAAAAAAGTAAGTTTTTATACGCTTGGATGTAAAGTAAATCAATATGAAACAAATGCAATGGCTCAAAAATTCAAAGAAGCGGGATATGAAATAGTAGATATGAATGATGATATATCAGACATCTGTATAGTAAATACTTGCACAGTAACTAATATGTCTGACAGAAAATCAAGACATTCATTAAGAAGAGTAAAAGAGAAAAATCCTTCTGCAATAATTGCTGCTGTTGGATGTTATGCACAAGTTGCTAAAAATGATTTAGAAAAAATGCCAGAAATAGATATAGTTTTAGGAAATGAAGAAAAAGCTAATATAGTACAATATGTAGAAAAATTCATAGACAGCCAAGATGAAAATAAATTAATAGAAATAGAAGATATATCAAGTAAAAAAGAATTCGAGGATATGGGACAAATTACATATACTGAAAAAACAAGAGCATTTATCAAAGTACAAGATGGATGTAATCAATTTTGCTCATATTGTATTATTCCATATGCAAGGGGGAGAGTTAGAAGTAGAAATGCAGAAAGTATAATAAAAGAAATTACTCAAATTGCACAAAATGGAATAAAAGAGGTAGTAATAACAGGAATTCATGTTGCATCATATGGTAGAGATTTTGGAAATGAAAATGGTTTGATAGAATTATTAGAAAAAATAAATGAGATAGAGGGAATTAAAAGAATTAGATTAGGGTCATTAGAACCTAAAATTATAACAGAAGAATTTATGCAAAGATTATCAAAATTAGAAAAAATTTGCCATCATTTTCATTTGTCATTACAAAGTGGTTGTGATGAGACTTTAAAAAGAATGAATAGAAAATATACAACAGCTCAAGTTATAGAAATAATAGAGAGATTAAGAAGATACTATGATGATGTAATGTTAACAACAGATATTATTGTAGGTTTTCCGGGTGAAACTGAAGAAGAATTTGAAACTACATATCAATTTTTAAAAGAAGTAAAATTGTATAAAATGCATGTGTTTCAATATTCTCCAAGAAAAGGAACAAGAGCAGCAGTGATGCCAAATCAAGTGGATGGAAATATAAAAGAAGAAAGAAGCAAAAAGTTGATTGAATTATCCAACGAAAATCAGAAAGAATATAATGAGGATTTAATAGGAAAAGAAGTAGAAGTATTGTTTGAAGACAAAGAAGTAGAAGACGGAAAACCATATTTTAGAGGTCATACTCAGAATTATGTATTAGTAAAATATAAAACAGATGAAAATTTAGAAAATACATTGAAAAACGTGAAAGTCTTAGAGCTAGAAGACTTACCTATGTAAATGCACCGCAGGGACCGGTTCTCAACGGTGCATTTGCTATGTATTTTTGCACCGTTGAGAACCGGTCCCTGCGGTGCAAGTGTAATAAAAACACCCCACAGAAAATGTTTCTGTGGGGTTGAAAGGTTTATTTTCCAATTAGAGTTGTAGAAATTCTTCTATCGGAAAATTCCTTCGCAAAATGAATACCGTCTTGGTCATATTCTTTACTCTCGTAACTAGTAAAACCAACGATATTCAATTTTGAAAAGTCGTCTACAACGAAAACACTATTGATAGGGTCTTCTTCATCTGAGCCTTCTTTAGCGTATTTCTTGTACTCGGCATGTGAAGCTGAGCCGTGTTCTGCCTCTTCGTGCATTTTTTTGCTCCGAAGCTGAACTTCTAATTGACAACCAGGTAATACTTCAGAATACATCTGAATTGTCAAAGTGAATTGTAAAGACTGGTAATTGTTGCCCTTTGGTTCTCTAATGAAATCTTTTATGAACTCAATCATAAATGGAATTTCTAATACATATTGAATTATATGTTTGTCAATTTCATTGATTTCACTGTTTGACCGAACCCAGTCCGAAAAATCCTTACGCATTTTACGGTTTTTAGCAGCAATTATGCCAGAGATTGCATCAAATATAACGTGAATATACTCATCTGCTTTAGCATCAGAGCAGTTATTCAATAGAATACCACGTATTCCAAATCTATCACGTATATTAATTGATGCGTTTTCGGATGACTTCCGAAGAATTTTGGTCAACTCGCTTTCGAGTGACTTTCTTCTCGCAAACCAATTGATATCTAAATGGATATCATTGACATCATTCAACCAAAGAATGATGTACATAATTGTAATTGATATATATATCATTACATTTGTTATTTTAAAGGTTTGTTCCCGAAAACAGTAGCAACCTCTTAAACCATCAATAAAAGAATCAAATGCTTTTGAATCTTCTATTGAGACTTCCTCGTCTTCTAATATCTTATATAGATTTTTTACAATATCTAATATATTAGAAGATTGGGAAAGTGCTAGTTGATACTTGTCATGAATAAATTTTAATGTTTCTGGTAACATAAGGTGCCCTCCTATGGCTTAAATTTCAAGTTATCAACAAAAAACTTAAAAAGTTCTTCGTCTTCTGGTTCAACCGTTTTATCTTTTAAAATATCATACAATTTTTGTATCACATTTGATATGTTGGTTGATTTTTCTACAGCTTCTGCATAGCTCCGTCTAATTAGAGATAATGTTGCTTGTGTCATAATGTAGCCTCCCTTTCTAAAAATTTTATACAAGTATTATACCACAAATTTCCAGAAAAGTACAGTAATATTGTTAAAGTAATTGACATAACTGATGAAAAAATATATAATATATGATGTTAAAAAGGTAAAATCGAGTTTATGCCTTGAGAAAGGAAATGAATAAAAAATGAAAGAAGTAGAATTATTAGCACCAGCAGGTTCATATGAAAAAGCAAAAATAGCATTTTTATATGGAGCAGACGCAGTATATTGTGGGACATCATCATTATCATTAAGAACAAGGGCAGACATGCAAGATGATGACTTAGAAAAAACAGTAAAATACGCACATAGTATAGGAAAAAAAGTATATGTAACATTAAATATTTTCGCATGGGACGAAAAATATGATGAAATTATAGAAATGGCAAAAAAACTTGAAGAATTAAAGCCAGACGGAATAATAGCAGCAGATGGAGGAGTAATAGAAGTATTAAAACAATATGCTCCAAGTGTTGCAATAAATGTAAGCACACAAGCCAATATAGTAAGTTTGCATGATTGTAATTTCTGGCGTAAAAATGGTGCCAAAAGAATGATAATGGCAAGAGAATTGAACAAAGAACAATTAAGATATATAATGGAAAATAAAACAGAAGATATGGAAATAGAAATATTTATTCATGGTGCAATATGTTTTGCATATTCAGGAAGATGCTTCTTAAGTGATTTTTTAACATGCAGAAGTGCCAATTTAGGTGACTGTGCACAAAGTTGCAGATGGTCATATAAATTGTATGCAGAAGAAAGAAACAATCCAGGTGAATTTATGCCAATTGAAACAAATGAATATGGTACAAGCATATTTTCATCAAAAGATTTATGCTTAATAAGAGAACTTCCAGAAATAATAGATATGGGAGTCGATAGTTTAAAAATAGAAGGACGTCTAAAAACAGAATATTATGTAGCAAGCATTGTAAATGTTTATAGAAATGCAATTGATGATTATAAAAAAGACCCAACTCATTATGATGCAGAAAAATATATGAAAGAAATTGAAAAAATAAAAACAAGAGAATTAACAACATTCTACTTTAATGATAGAAATAACAAAGACATTCAAGAATATGATGGACATCAATATAATGAAAAATATCAATTTGGTGGAAAAGTTGTAGGGTATGATGGAGAAAAAGCAATTATAGACATACGTAACAGATTACAAGTAGGCGATACTTTAGAAATATTAGTTCCAAATCAACTTGAAACAGTTCAATTCCAAATTGATAAATTATGGGACTTTGAAACTAATCAAGAAATGGATGTTGTTAATCCAGGAGTTAAAGACCAAAAAGTAAAAATGATGCTTCCAGTAAAATGTGAAGAAAACTGGATAATTAGGAGAAAAAAATAATGAAAAATATAAAAGACTATGATTTGCCAGCATTAAAAGAAGAATTTGTGCAAATGGGAGAAAAGCCATTTAGAGCAGAGCAAGTATTTAAATGGTTATATGAAGCCAAAGTTACAAGTTTTGATGAAATGACAAATTTATCATTAGAATTAAGAGAAAAATTAAAACAAAATTATGAAATGCATAATTTCAAAATATTGAAGAAACAAGAATCATCAGATGGCACAAAAAAATATTTATTTGATGTGCTTGATGGAAATGCCATAGAAACAGTATTAATGAGTTACCACCATGGGTACAGCATTTGTGTATCATCACAAATAGGATGTAAAATGGGATGTAAATTCTGTGCATCAACAGGAATTAATTTTATTAGAAATTTGACATCTGGAGAGATTGTAGAACAAATTCTTGCAGTAGAAAGAGACAACAATATAAGAATCTCAAATGTAGTATTTATGGGAATTGGAGAACCACTAAACAATTATAACAATGTAGTAAACGCAATAAGAATAATAAACAATCCAAAAGGAATAAATATTGGAGCAAGACATATAAGTGTTTCAACAAGTGGATTAGTACCAGGAATTTATAGGCTTGCAAATGAGAATATTCAATGCACATTATCAATCTCATTACATGCTACAAATAATGAAAAAAGAAGTAGTATGATGCCTGTAAATAATGCATTTCAAATAGAAGAATTAATGCAAGCTTGTAAAGACTATATAGCCAAAACAAATAGAAGAATATCATTTGAATATGCATTAGCAAAAGACAATAATGATAATTTAGAAGATGCAAAAGAATTAGTACATCTTTTAAAAGGAATGTTATGTCATGTAAATTTAATACCAATTAATAAGATAGAAAATGGAGCATATACTAAAAGTTCAAATGAAAATATTATGAAATTTAGAGACTATTTAAATGACCATGGAATAGTTGCTACAATTAGGCGAGAATTAGGTTCAGACATTGATGCAGCTTGTGGGCAGTTAAGAAGAAAAAATTTATAACTTGAAGTCTATTTCTATTGACAGAAAAAAACTAAATGTGATATAACTAACACAAAGAAAGATACGAGGTGAAACGATGATAATAGCTTATGCAAAGTCAGATATAGGAAAAGCTAGAGAAATGAATCAAGATGCATATTATATATCAGATTCGTCGAGTGAAATCAAACTATATTTATTAGCAGACGGCATGGGGGGATACAAAGGCGGAGAAATTGCAAGCAGATTAGCAATAAATTGTGCTAAAAGTTACATAGAAAGCAATTTTAAAGAGACTGCAAAAGATAAACAGAGTTTAATACAGCTAATAGCAAGTAGTATGGAATATGCGAATATGGTAGTATACGAAAAGTCAAAAGAAGATAAAGAACTTGAAGGAATGGGTACTACTTTAGAAGTTTGTTTAATATATAATAATAAGGCATATATTGGTCATATCGGTGATAGTAGAATATATCGAATTAGAAAAGATTTTATAAGAAAATTAACACAAGACCATAGCTATGTTCAAAAACTAGTAAAAGACGGAACTATAACAAAGGAAGAAGCGGAAAAACATCCAAAGAAAAATATGTTGATGAAAGCACTTGGATGTAATGCATTTGTTGAGCCTGATGTATCAGTAAAAGGATTTCTTAGAGATGACATTTTACTTATATCATCAGATGGATTGACTAATATGGTAAAACAAGAAGATATTTTCAAAATAGCAAAAGGAAATATAGAAAAAGCACCTATCAGGCTTGTAGACTTAGCAAATGAAAATGGTGGGTTAGATAACATAACAGTTGTAGTAATAAAAAACATATAACCTATAAGGAGAGATATAAAAATGGATTTAAAAGGTAGATTGTTAGGAAATAGATATGAAATTATCGAGAAAATCGGTAGTGGGGGAATGGCAACAGTATATAAAGCTAAATGCCACGTTTTAAATAGATATGTAGCAATCAAAATCTTGAGAGATGAATTTACAACAGATGAAGAATTTATAAAAAGATTTGAAGTAGAAGCACAATCAGCAGCAAGTATAACACATCCTAATATAGTTTCTGTATATGATGTAGGCGCTGATGGAAATTTATATTATATAGTAATGGAATTAATAAAAGGCAAAACATTAAAAGAAATAATTATAGAAGAAAAAGGACCACTTCCATGGAAATGGTCAGTAAATATAGCTGGTCAAATTGCATCTGCACTAGAAACAGCACACAAAAATCACATAATACATAGAGACATAAAACCACATAACATAATTATTACAGAAGAGGGCGTTGCAAAAGTAACAGATTTTGGAATAGCAAAAGCAGTTTCAAATTCAACAATTACAGCATTTGGAACAACAATTGGTTCAGTGCATTATTTTTCTCCAGAACATGCACGTGGAGGATACACAGATGAAAAATCTGATTTATACTCTTTAGGTGTTGTAATGTATGAAATGCTTACAGGAAAAGTACCTTTTGATGCAGATACAGCGGTTTCTGTTGCTTTAAAACATATGCAAGAAGAACCAACTCCTCCAATTGAGGTGAATTCTAAGATTCCATCAGCTGTTAATGATATAATAATGAAAGCTTTAAGAAAGGATACGAATTTACGTTACCAAAATGCAACAGCTATGTTAATGGATTTAAGAAGGGCATTAAAAGAACCAAATGGTGATTTTGTAGACAATAATGATTATCAAAATGATTTTCCAACACAAAGAATTTCTACAATTGGATTAGAAGAAGAAAGCAGAAATCAAAAAACAGAAAATAGCAAAAATAAAAAGAAACCAAATAAATTTGTAGAATTTGTAAAAAATCATAAAGTATTATCATCAATAATAGGATTAATATTATTATTTATTATCACAATTGGCTTAACTATAGGAATTTCAAATGCTACAAGACCTAAAGACGTTGAAATTCCAAACTTGGTTGGTAAAACTGTTGATGAAGTAAAAGATATATTAAAACAAAATAAATTAAATTATGTTGAAGAAAGCCAGGAATATAATACAGAAGTTCCAGAAGGACAAATAATATCACAAAATCCACCATATGTTCAAGGTAGAAGAATAAAAGAGAATACGGATGTAAAAGTTGTGGTAAGTAAAGGAACTGAAACAACTACAGTACCAAAATTAAAAGGCTTAACAAAAGAAGAAGCTGAAGATGCTGCAGATGAGGCAAAAATAAAATTAGATTTTCAAGATGAAATAAGTAAAACAGTTGAAGCTGGAGTTATTATAAAACAAGAAAAAGCAGAAGGCGAAACTGTAAATGCAGGTGATACTATTAAAGTTTATATTAGTATTGGTACAGGTATAAAACAAGTTAATGTTGTATCAGTTGTTGGGCAAGATGAAGAAACAGCTAAGAAAACATTACAAGACTTAGGCTTGGTTGTAGAAAAAGTAAATTATAGCAAGGATAAATCTCAAACGAATGGCGTAGTTTTAGAACAAAGCATAAGTGCTAATACAGAGGTCGATGAGGGGACTAAGATAACTCTAACTGTTAATAAATATGATGAAGATAAAGATTGTACGGTAAATGTTAATGTAGCTTCAATGACAGGATATTCTAAAAAGACTGATGAAGATGGAAAAGAATTAGAACCAGAGCAAGTTAATGTGTCTGTATATGTGGATGACAAAGAATATAATACAAAACCAACAAAAAGAAATAAAGAGGATTATTCAACTACTGTAAAAGCAGCAGGAACTGTAAGTATTAAAGTTGTTGTAAAAGATTCAACAGGTAAGACACTAGCATCTGATACAAAATCAGTTAATTTAAATAATGCAACTTCAGTAGATTTTAAATAAAATATAAGCCCTATACAAAGGTTAAGAACCAATGTATAGGGTATTTTTATGAAATTGAAAAGAATTAATTAATTTTATAGTGCAACACGTGGTGCTAAACTATCTAATCTGTTTTCAATTTCATCAAATCTTTTTTCAATTTTATTAAAATCACTTTTTAATTCAAATAGAAGTTTGTCAAATCTATAATTCAAGTTATGTAATAAGTAAGAATGTTCGTCTAAGGTTTTAGAATGTTGTTCTAGTAATTCAGTATGTTTTGCTAAAGTCTTAGAATGTTGTTCTAGTAATTCAGTATGTTTTGCTAAAGTCTTAGAATGTTGCTCTAGTAATACAGTATGTTTTGCTAATATTTTATCATGCTCTTCTAATTTGGCAAAAACAGCATCGAATTTTTTATCATGTTCTTCAAGTTTTGCTTCTACTCTTTGAAGTTTTTCATCAATTGAATCAATCTTATCAATTTTTGAAAGTTTTTCTAAAATCAAATCAAACTTATCATTAATATCCATAATATCACCTCCTGTTCATTTGAAGAGTTAGTGCAAGTGCACTACAGTAGATAAAAATAAAATTGATTAAAATAAATTGAAAAAATACAATATAAGTATACAGCCAAGTAGATTAAAAAGTCAAGAGGAAATATTGTTTTTTTGAAAAAAGTATGCTATATTTATTACAGTTCTTAGATTATAAAAAGGATATGCTTATAAATTAATAATATATTGTTTTTTATACATTGGTGTCGCAACACATATAAAAAGTAAAAATAAGAAAGGAAAAATATGCAAGGAATTATAATAGGAAATATATCAAATACATATAAAATAGAAACAACAGAAGGAATATATATAGCTTATGCAAGGGGAAAATTTAAAAATCAAGATATAAAGCCTCTTGTGGGAGATAAAGTAGAGGTAGAAATAACAGACCAAGAAAAGAAAGAAGCAATAATAGAAAAAATATTACCAAGAAAAAATGAAATAAAAAGACCTAAAATAGCCAATATAGACCAGATAGTATTTATAATATCAACAAAAAATCCAAAGCCGGATTTATTAATGCTAGATAAGCAACTGGCGTATTCGGAGAAGATAGGAATTGAACCAATAATAGTAGTAAATAAATGTGATTTAAATGATATATACGAAAATATAAGAAAATTATATACGTCAATAGGTTATGCAGTAATAGTAACAAGTGCAAAACAAAACATAGGAATATATGAATTAAAGAAAAATTTACAAAATAAAATAAGCGTTTTTTCAGGTAATTCTGGAGTTGGAAAATCAAGCATAATAAATGCATTATTTAGTAAAGAGAAAACTCAAGAGGGGGAGATAAGCAAAAAAAACAAGAAAGGAAAAAACACAACAACTGATACCAAACTATATCAGCTAGAAGAAAATACTTATATCGCAGATACTCCAGGATTTTCAAGTTTTGAAATAAGTGAGATTGAAAGTACAAAACTAGATAAATGTTTTAGAGAATTTTTGCCAGAAATGGATAAATGTGAATTTGTGGGATGTACTCACATAAAAGAGGAGAATTGTGGGGTAAAAAAAGCGATTCAAGATGGTGTAATTTCAGAAGAAAGATATGAAAGATATTGCCAAATGTATAATGAACTAAAGGAAAAAGAAAAATACAGGTGGTAAAATATAAATGGAAAAAGGAGGAAAAAATATGGTAGAAGTATCAACATCAATTCTAACGGTAGAAAAGGGAAAAGAAGCAGAAACATTTTTAGCCTTAGAGAAATCAAAGACAGATTATTTCCATATAGATGTAATGGATGGAGAATTTGTAGAAAAAGACACATATCATAATATGCTAGAATATAGTACATATATAAGAAGAATATCAAATTTGCCAATGGATATACATCTTATGGTAAAAGATGTAGAAACTGCAATAGAAGTGTTTTCTGCAGTAGAGCCTAATATTATAACATTTCATTTAGAAGCTTGTAAAAATAAAGAAGAAGTTATGAGAAATATTCAATTAATAAAAGAAAAAGGCTCAAGAGTAGGGATTGCAGTAAAACCAGAAACCCCAATAGAAGAGGTATATGAATATTTGCCATATATTCATATGTGTTTAGTAATGACAGTCGAACCAGGAAAAGGTGGGCAAACATTAATAACAGATATGCTAGCAAAAATATCAGAGTTAAAGTCATATATAGAACGCAAAGGATTAGAAATAGACATTGAAGTTGATGGAGGAGTAAATTTAAAAACTGCCACTAGAGTAAAAAAAGCAGGTGCTAACATTTTAGTTGCAGGAACAGCAATACTTATGGCATCTGATTATAAAGTTATTATTGATGAACTAAAGGAGGAAAATTAGTATGTTAAATTTAAAACTAAATTTAAAAAACACAGGAATAGAACAAAAAGCAATTATGAAATATAAAGAAAAGGTAGAGCAAATCCACCAAGAATTACACAAAAGAGCGAATGACGAAACAGACTTTGTTGGGTGGATAGATTTACCAACAAAATATGATAAAAAAGAATTCAAGAGAATAAAAGAAGCAGCTGCGAGAATTCAAGAAGACTCAGAAGTTTTAATTGTAATAGGAATTGGTGGGTCATATTTAGGTGCCAGAGCAGTAATAGAGAGTTTGACAAGTACATTTGACAATATGTTAACAGAAGAAAAAAGAAAACATCCACAAATACTATATGTAGGAAACAATTTAAGTCCTAATTACATAAACGACTTAATTGAGTTACTTGGAACGAAAGATTTTTCTGTAAATGTAATATCAAAATCAGGAACAACAACAGAACCTGCAATTGCATTTAGAATATTTAGAGAAATGCTAGAAAATAGATATGGAATTGAAGAAGCAAGAAGTAGAATATATGTTACAACAGACAAAGAAAGAGGAGCATTAAAAACACTTGCAAATTCAGAAGGATACGAAACATTTGTTATACCAGACAATGTTGGAGGAAGATATTCAGTATTAACACCAGTTGGACTATTACCAATAGCTGTTGCAGGAATAAATATTGACAAATTGATGGAAGGTGCAAGAACAGCTCAACAAAAATATGAGGATTCAAATTTAAAATATAATGCATGTTATCAATATGCGGTAGTTAGAAACATTTTATATAAATTATACAAAAATACGGAAATTTTAGTAAACTATGAACCAAAAATGCATTACTTCACAGAATGGTGGAAGCAACTGTATGGAGAAAGTGAAGGAAAAGAACAATTAGGAATATTTCCTGCAGGAGTAGACTTTACAACAGATTTACATTCAATGGGACAATATATACAAGAAGGAAGAAGAAACTTATTTGAAACAGTAATAAGAATAGAAAAATCAGAATCTGACATAACAATACAAGAAGAGGAAGATAATTTAGATGGATTAAATTATTTAGCAGGAAAAGGATTGGATTATGTAAATAAAAAGGCGATGGAAGGAACAATAGAAGCACATGTTTCTGGAGATGTGCCTAACATAGTAATAGAATTACCAGTTTTAACTGAAGAAACTGTAGGACATTTAATATATTTCTTCGAAAAAGCTTGTGCAATGTCAGGAATGATATTAGGAGTTAATCCATTTAATCAACCTGGTGTTGAAAAATATAAAAAGAATATGTTTAAATTATTGGAGAAACCAGGATATTAATTGCACCGATGGGACCGGTTCTCTGCCGTGCAATTTTTGCACCGTTGGGACCGGTTCTTAACGGTGCATTTTGAAAATAAAATTTTGATGTAGAAAATTAATAAGAAAGAAGTGACAATATAATGATAGTAGAAAATGAATACAGGATAAAATTATCAGATATAAATAGAGAAAATAAAGCTACTAACAAAGCAATATTAAGTTATTTGGAAGATGTAGGAGGAAAACATTCAGATTTAGCAGGATATGGAATACTAAATATTCCAAAAACACATTTAAGTTGGATATTAATAGAATGGAAATTACAAGTTATAAGAAGACCTAACTATGGAGAAAATATAAGAGCGACAACGTGGTCTAAAAATGCTATTAGATGTTATGCATATCGTGATTTTAAAGTATATGATGAACAAGGAAATGTGATTGTTTTAGCTGCGTCAAAATGGGTGCTTGTAGATACTGTAAAAGGAAAGATAGTTAGAATAGACGATACATTACTTCAAAAATACAAACCAGAGCTAGGTTTAGAAGCGTTTGATAAACAATATGAAGATTTTGATAAAATACATGAACCTGAAGAGTATCAATTAGAAGCGGAATATATAGTAAGAAAATCAGATATAGATGTAAATAATCATATGCATAATTTAAACTATGTTGATTTAGCAAATGTTGCATTGCCAGATGATGTGTATAATAAAGGAAATTTAAATAATATTAGGATTACATATAAAAAAGAAATAAAACTTGGAGAAACTGTTAAATGCAAATATAGTTGCGTAGATGGAAAACATTTTGTTATTGTAAAAAGTCAAGATGAAAAAATTACTCATGCATTAATAGAATTGTATAATTAAAAAAATGCACCGTTGGGACCGGTTCTCAACGGTGCATTTTTTGCACGTTGGGGATTGGTTCTCTGCAGTGCATTTTTCTTTCAAAACCTAGAGTCCTAAGGATTTCTAGTAATTTATATCCACTTAAACTAAAATCTATAATTTCACTAATAAAAATAGAAATTATATATCCACTAAAACCTAAAATAGGAACAAAAAAATAAATAAAAGCTATGCTAATTATACAATCGAATATATTAACAGCCATAACGTCAACTTGGGCGTCAAGGCCTTTTAAAATACTATCAATAACAATATCTAAATACATAATAATAACTAAAGGAGATAGAATTCGTAGATATTTAGCAATTTCTGCTTTGTGATATATCCATAAGCTTAGGTTGTCGGCAAATATAAAAATTAAAATGGCTACAATTATTGCAAAAACTAGAGTACAAATTAAAATTATAATTGATATTATTTTTATTTTTGAATATTTTTCTTGGGTATAACATCTAGAAAATTCTGGAACAAGCAGACTACTGAAACTTATAATTAAACTTACCGGAAACATTATGATTGGCATTGCCATGCCATTGACTATTCCATAAGAAATTAGTGAGTTTGAAGAATTCATTCCACTTTTTTGCAAGCTAAATGGAATAATTAATTGTTTTGCTGTGGATAAGCCAGAACGCAAATATGATGTTAATGCAACAGGAACAGTAATTCGTAAAATGCGTTTATTATAGCTATCAAGGTCTTTATATCTTGATTCGATAAGTGAGCTATGTTTATCTCTTAAATATAAATAATATAGATGTAAAAAAGAGGTTACTTCTGATATTACATCTGCTAAAATTAACGAATAACAAGCATAATCAATGCCATTAGGCATAAATGACTTTAGGAAAAATGCTGTGCAAAAAATCTTTACAAATTCTTCTCCAAATTTAGCAATAGCATTTTTATAAACGCGTCTTACAGCTGTAAAATAGCCATTTACAGCTGACGACATTGATATAAAAGGAAGTGCGATACAAATAAGGTAAATTACCTTTTTACTAATGCGACTATGTAAACAGTGAACTGTTATGAAATCTGCTAGAAAAAAGAAAATCAAACTAGCACAAATTCCAAAAATCAAACTAAAAAATAAACACTTTTTAGCAGCTTTTTTTGCACCTATTTCATTATTGCATGCAAGTTCTTCGGAAACCACTCTAGTAGCTGAAATATTTATACCAGCAGATGCAAGTGTTATTCCAAACGCATATACAGACATTACTAGTGTAAAAACTCCAACAGCTTCTTCTCCAATTGAATTTGAAATGAATATACTGAAAAACATATTTATAAATTGAAGAATTACTGAACTAAATAATAAAATTAGGGTGTTAAAAAATAGTATTTTTATAGTTCGCAAAATGCAACATCCTTTCTACATTATAAAATATATAAACATATTGAAAAATTAGAACAAGTTTGATATAATTTTCGAAGAAATGCTAATAGGAAAAATGGGAGGAAATTAAAGCAGATATGGAAGATAACGTAATAAGACCAGAGTTAGAGAGTGTGCAAGAAGAAAGACTAGAAAAGTCATTAAGACCTCAAACTTTGGATGAATATATTGGGCAAAATAAAGTAAAAGAAAATATGAGAATATATATAGAAGCTGCAAAGAAGAGGGGAGAGTCACTTGACCATTGTTTATTTTATGGACCACCAGGACTAGGAAAAACAACTATTGCTAATATAATTGCAAATGAAATGCATTCAAATATAAAAGTAACATCAGGTCCTGCAATTGAAAAGCCAGGAGATTTGGCTGCGATTTTAACTACATTATCAGAATATGATGTTTTGTTTATTGATGAAATACATAGATTAAGCAAAAATGTGGAAGAAATTTTATATCCAGCATTGGAAGATTATACATTAGATATTGTTATTGGGTCTGGCGCAAGTGCTAAGTCCATCAGAATAGATTTACCAAAATTTACTTTAATTGGAGCTACTACAAAAGCAGGTTCACTTACAACACCATTAAGAGATAGATTTGGAATTATCCATAAGTTAGAATTATATACACCAGAAGACTTGCAAGTAATTGTTAAAAGATCAGCTAAGATTTTAGACGTAAAAATAGATGATGAATCAGCAATGGAAATAGCAAGACGCTCTAGAGGAACTCCTAGAATTGCAAATAGATTATTGAAAAGAGTAAGAGACTATGCAGCTGTTTTAGGAGATGGAGATATTAATTTAAAAATAACTAAACATGCACTAAATCAACTAGAAATTGATGAACTTGGTCTAGATGATGTTGACAGAAGAATATTGGAAGTTATGATAACACAATATCAAGGGAGACCTGTTGGGATAGAAACAATTGCAGTTTCCTTGGGAGAAGAAATAGATACAATTGAAGATGTTTATGAGCCATATTTAATTCAGATAGGATTTATAGCGAGAACTCCTAGAGGAAGAATGGTTATGCCACCGGCGTATGAACACTTGGGATATGAGTATCAAACTAAGTTTATTTAAAATGCACGGCAGAGAACCGGTCCCAAACGTGCAAAAATTGCACCGCAGAGAACCGGTCCCAACGGTGCAAGATAGGAGAAGAATAAATGAAATTATTATTGCATACTTGTTGTGCACCATGTAGTGTGTATTGCATAAAGAGCTTGAGGAAGGAAAACATAGAGCCAACTGTGTATTGGTTTAATCCCAATATACATCCATATATGGAATATAAAACAAGAAGAGATACATTAAAAGAATATACAAAATCTATACGGAATAAATGCTATTTTTGATGAAGATTATGGATTAAAAGAGTTTTGTAAGAATGTTATTAATGATTTGGAAAATAGATGTGTTAAATATTGCTATAGGGTTCGTCTTGAACAAACAGCTAAATATGCAAAAGAACATGGTTATGATACTTTCTCTACAACTCTACTTATAAGTCCATATCAGAATCACGAGGCTCTTAAAATAATTGGTGAGGAAATGGCTCAAAAATACAAGCTAACATTTCTATATAGAGATTTTAGACATGGTTTTAAAAAAGGACAGGCAGAAGCAAGGGAATTAGGATTGTATATGCAAAAGTATTGCGGATGTGTATTTAGTGAATCTATTCCCAATCATAGTCACATTATTTCTGAACAGAAAGCTCGAATTCTTGAAAATAAAATTACAGAAAAAAAGATTAGACTTGGTTGGGATGTTCCAAATTTAGAATTAAAACCATATAAAAACGGTAATCAGGAAGAAATTAAATTTATTTATAATTTAAAAAAGGAAGTTTATCAGAAATATGTAGAGAAAATTTATGGAGAATGGAATGAGGAAAATCAAAAGAAATTATTTAATAAATTTATGAAAGAAAATTCAAAGAATATAGAACTAATATATTTAAAAGATAAATTAGTAGGATTTTATAATGGAAAAACAAAAGATGATAATTCTTTTGAAATAGATAATATTTGTATAATGCCAGAATATCAAAATAAAGGTATTGGAACTGCAGTATTAAAAGAAATATTATTCGAGAATAAAGATAAAGAAGTTAGCTTACAATGCTTTAAAGATAACCCAGCGATAGATTGGTATAAGAAAATTGGATTTGAAAAGATAAGTGAATGTCCTACTTTGAAAGGATTTAATAGAGCAGAAATTTATAGAATGAAAAAATTCCCGCGACATATAAAGATAATAAAAAGTCCCCACTATTCAATTGAATAGTGGGGACTACCAATACTAGGCTTAATATTTCATTGTGTTGTAGCCGAATTTTTCATTACTTTCTTCGGCATGTGTTATTTTTTTTCGCACATCCTCTAAAGATATTCCATCCCAAAGATACTGCGCTAAAGCAGTCTGAGCAACTCTACTCTCAAGAGGGGTCAATTTGCGGTAGTGACGTTTAGGTGCCCTCTCGTAGTGGTCACAAGTAACAACAGAGAACACATCATGTTCCATATTGAATGCTTCGTAACCTTCGAGTATCCACGGATATTTTTCAATGCCAGTGGATTTCTCTCGGACTTTTGCACAACCGCCATCCGCGTCTGAAGCTGGAGATAAGTGTGTGCATTCTTTATTGAATAAAGCACACTTATGTGAACCCACTATTTTTGATGTCAAGAAATTCATATCTGCTGGAACTTCTGAGTAAAAGTATTTTCCATATCTTTTCAATATGAATGTAGGTTGACTTGTCTGACGTAATTTCTTAATTTCTGGTACTGTTATTGGTACCAGAGAAATCAAATCAGTTACTGTATGAAATGAAATCTGCCGTTTTCCTTGTAACTTCATTTTTTTTGTCTTTGGGTTAAGTTTTTTTACAACTTCATATTCAGTGACTATTGACCGAACTACTAGATTCATGTTTTCTGTATCCAAATTAACTTCCTGAGTTACTTTGGAACTTTCATGAGTTATCTCCTCAGTTGTTATTGTTGCTGGTGTCTGCTGTGCTACTGTTGTCATTATATGTCCTCCTTAATATTGGTGAGATATTAAATATCCCTAAAATAGTTACAATACCAGTATAGCACATTATGTAAAATTAGTCAATTGAAATAATGTTGAAAATAAGAAAATATATTGACAAAAAACAGTTAAAATGATAAATATAAATAGAAGAAAAATGAATTGTAAAAGAAATATTGATGATAAAACAAAAGGGAGAAAACACCAATAGATGAAACAAAAGAAAATTTAAGCTCAGAAATAGGAGTAAATATAACAGCAGAAACAAAACAAGTGGGAGAAGAAGCAAATGGAGGTGCATCAACAGTAACAAGTACAACTAAACCATATTTACCAACAGGATTTACACAAGTGACAGGTACAAATTTAGATACAGGTTTAACAATCCAAGACAGTAAAGGAAATCAATATGTATGTGTAGAAGTGCCAATGACCAAAGAAGTATATCCAACAGCAGGACTAACAAGTACTCAGTATGCAGAGTTAAAGAAAAAGATGTTAAAAAGTGTATAGCAAAATGGGGGATTTTATGTTGGAAAATATGAAACAGGAATAGAAGAAACTCCAAAAACATCTGGCTTAAGTTCAACAGCACCAACAGAAATACCAGCAATAAAGCAAAATGCATATCCATATAATAATGTAACATGTAGTCAAGCACAAGCATTAGCAAGTAGTATGGAATCTGGAAGTTATAATACAAGCTTAATGTTTGGAGTACAATGGGATTTAGTATTGAAATATTTAGAGACAAAAGGAACAGCCCAAGCAGATTTGAAAACAGATAGTACGAGTTGGGGAAATTATAAAAATAATTTATGGAATATAACAAATGCAAATTCAAAATATGCACCAAATGGTTCGGGATGGACACTAGAGTATGCGACTTCTAATTCAAGTTATCCTTGTGCTGGTCGAGGAGGCGGTTACAGTTACAGTGGTAGCAATTATCCAGCAGCCTACCGTAATGGCGACGGTACCACCTCTTACAACGGCATCATGAGTTTCCGTATTTCACTTTATTAAATCATAAATCTGATTCCAGTACAGCGATACACTAGAAGGAGCTCGTATAAAGAATTAAATAAAAAATTAATACACCGATGGAACCGGTTCTCAACGGTGCCAAATAAAAAATGCACGGCAGAGAACCGGTCCCAAACGTGCAAATGAAAGAGAGGTAAAGAATGAGAAAATTACCAAACGGAATGAGTAACTATGAAGATATAGTTGCAGAAAATAGAATATATATAGATAAAACAATGTATATAGAAAAAATGGAAGATTTAGCGGATAAAACAATAATGTTTTTGCGTCCAAGAAAATTTGGAAAAACGTTGTTTACAAGTACATTGGAGTGTTACTACGATAAAAATAGAGCAAATAAGTTTGAAGAATTATTTGGAAAAACATATATAGGAAAAAATCCAACACCAAACAAAAACAGATATTGTATATTAAGATTTAACTTTTCTGGGATAAGCACTAATAATTTGGAAGAAACGATAAAAGGATTTAAAAACAGTACAATAGAATCAATTAAAATATTTATAGCGAGATATGGACTTGATTTTTATATAAATGAAAAACAAGAAGCAGAAGAAATACTAAATAGCTTATATACAGCATTTTATATCCAAAAAGAAAATGAAAAAATATACATAATAATAGACGAATATGACCATTTTGCAAATGAACTATTAGGATTTAGAACAGACGAGTTTAAAAACTTAGTGGCTAAAAATGGAAAGATAAGAAAATGGTATGAAATATTAAAAAAGGGAACAGAAACAGTAGTAGATAGAATATTTATAACGGGAGTAGCACCAGTAACATTAGATAGTACAACAAGTGGATTTAATATAGCAAATGATATAACTAAAGATATGGAATTTAATGATATGCTAGGATTTAGTAAAACTGATGTAAAATACTTGATGACAGAACTAGAGATAACAGAAGAAAAACAAGAGGAACTATTGCCAATAATAAAAGCCAATTATGATGGATATGTGTTTTCAAATGAAATAAAAGAAAATATGGAACAATACAAAATGTATAACTCAAATATGACATTATATTTTTTGAAAAAATATATAATAAAAAATGCAATCCCAGACGAGTTGGTAGACACCAATATAATAAGTGATTACGGAAAAATAGAAGCCTTTATGGATTTATGTCAAAATATGAACAAAATAGAATTACTAGAAAAAATAGTGGCAGAAGAACCAGTAGAAAGTGAACTAACAGAAAAGTTTAATGCAGAAATAAGCTTTGGAGAAAAAGAACTAATTTCATTGCTATTTTATTTAGGGTATTTAACAATTGTAAAAGTTGGTTTTAGCAAGTGCAGTTTTAAAATACCAAATGATGTAATAAGAAAAATATATAGCGATTATTTTTTAGAATATATAAGTAGAAAAGCAAAAATAATAACGAATAAAATAGATACAGAGAAAATGGCAGAAGAACTTATACTAGAAGGAAAAATTGCCAAAGCAATGGAAACACTTGGAACATTCTTAACAAACTTATCAAATAGAGATTATCAACGTTTTGATGAAAAATATATAAAAGTAATATTTTATTCAATATGTAGAATGATAGGGGCAGTATATGTAAAATCCGAGCTAGAAGTTGGAGGAGAATATGCAGACATATTAATAATTCCAAGAGAAAAGCTAAACGAGAGATATGGAGTATTATTAGAATTTAAATATATAAAACAAGAAGATTATAATAAAAATCCAGAGTTGTTGGCTCAAAAACAAGAAGAAGCTAAAGAACAATTAAAAAGGTATGTAAAAACAGAAGAATTACAAGCAATACCAAATTTAAGAAGTTATGCAGTAGTGGTAGTAAAAGATAAAATATATGTTGATGAAATTAAAGGGGAGGAAAAATAAATGGGAAAACCAGAAAACAGAGTAATAGCAGGAGTGCTAGTTATAGCTGTAATATTAGTTGGAATAGCATATGCAGCAATAACAAATGTAACCTTAAATATAAAAGGAACAGGAAATGCGCAAGCAAGTAAAGATAATTTTGCAGTAGAATTTGTAGGAGAGCCAACCACAGGAGGAAAAGGAACAACAACGGCAACAATAAATACAGCCAAAAGAACAGAAGGAACTATGAATGTAACAGGATTAACAGCCAAAGGAGATACAGCGACAGCAACATACACAGTACGAAATTTAAGTCAAGACTTATCAGCAGATTTAACAGCAGAAGCAACAAGTTCAAATCAAAGTTATTTTGAGGTAATAT
>CAKPLQ010000015.1 GCA_934167685.1 uncultured Clostridia bacterium
TTAAAAGCAAAAGCCACAACAACATTAACAGTTACAGTAAAATTGTTAAAAACACCAATAGATGAAACAAAAGAAAATTTAAGCTCAGAAATAGGAGTAAGTATAACAGCAGAGCCAAAACAAGTGGGAGAAGAAGCAAATGGAGGTTCATCAACTATAACAAGCAATCAAATAGCAACTAGTCCATATTTACCAACAGGCTTTACACAAGTAGAAGGAACAAATTTATCAAATGGATTAACAATCCAAGATAGTAAAGGAAATCAATATGTGTGGGTAGAAGTGCCAATGAAAAATATGGTATATCAAACAGCAGGGTTAGGAATAACAAGTTTTACAGATGAAGAATATACAAAAATTGAAACAGATTTACATACATATACAAGTAGTTATATTGGTGCTACTGTTAAACCAAGGGCATTTATGAATGAAAATAAAACAACTAAAATAGAAGCACAAAAACTTATTTATACAAATGAGTATCAAACCAAAGTGCAAAAAACAGTATTCGATGGTAATGTGGTACAGGATATATACTCATCAGATGAGGCAACAGGATTAACGAGTGAACAATATTATGAATTAAAGAAAAAGATGTTAAAAAGTGTATATCAAAATGGAGGATTTTATGTAGGAAAATATGAGACAGGGATAGAAGATGCACCAAAAACAGACGGTTCATCATCAACAGTACCAACAGAAACACCAGTAATAAAACAAAATGCATATCCATATAATTTTGTAACATGTAGTCAAGCACAAACATTAGCAAGCAGTATGGAATCAGGAAGTTATAATAGTAGTTTAATGTTTGGAGTACAATGGAATTTAGTATTAAAATATTTAGAAAGCAAAGGAACAGCACAAGCAGATTTAAAAACAGATAGTACAAACTGGGGAAATTACATGAATAATTTATGGAATATAACAAATGCAAAATCCAAGTATTTAACAAATGGTGATTCGAGTTGGACAAGTGGAGCATATGGAGAAAAAACAGGAAATACAGTTATATTGTTATCAACAGGAGCGAGTGACGTATTTAGCAAACAAGGAATATATGATTTAGCAGGAAATGTATCAGAATGGACATTTGAATTTACTTTTGACTTTAACTATCCATGCGCTTTGCGAGGAGGACACTGTAGTGATAGCAATTGTAACGCGGGTTATGGAGATGGTAAATCTCCTAGCAGTTGGTCAAAGTATGTTGGTTTCCGTGTTGCACTTTACTAAAAAAGCAAATTAAAAATAAAAAACTGGTTTACATTTAAAAAAACAAATGTTATAATTAAAGAAATTAATATGGAGGATACAAATGATAAATTTTGCGGATAAAGAGAATATTACAAAATTAATAGAATTAGAAAAAATTTCTTTAAAATCAACATTAGACATTCAAAAAAATTTAAATAAGCAAATATTAATATTTATAAAAAATTTTATGGCAAATGTAACATTTTCAAGTGATATAAATCCTAATGATGAAGCATTTTATTATTTGAATAAGTCAACAGAAGCATTAAGCAAATCAAATTCAAATATAACAAACCTGAAGAAATTATTAGAAGACCTTGAAAAAATAAAAGTTGCAGATGAAAATTTAGAAACAAATGTTGAAAAATATAATAATGACTTTAAAGAAAATATAGATTCAATATATACAAGTACAGAAGTAATAGAAAAATTTGTGCACGAAATAAATACAGCAGACCTTACAAAATTAGCACAAGATTTAACAGTAGAAAAAGAAGAAGAACAAGAAGATATTATAAGTAGCAAAGATTTAGAAATTAGTTATATTGAAAATACACTTGTAATATCAGAAGAACAGAAAAAGGTAATTTTACCATATACAATAAATCAATTAAAAGAAACATTATTAAAAAATAATACAGAATATTCTTCACTTCAAGATGTAATAGATAAGGTATATACTAAACCAATCAATTATTATAGATTTTCAGCAATTGCTAGATTTAAGGAAACATATAAATTAGTTAGAGAAAAAGAAAAGAAACCAAGAGCTAAAGCATTAGAATTAGCATTTGAATTGTTATTAAATTATAATTTACATCCTGCAATAATTACAGCATGCAAGTCATTAGATGAATTAGATGTATATTTAGCTTGCTTAGAAGATAATACTTTAGATGAATTCGGATTTTTTGATATTAAATATGAGATTCCATTAGCAATACCTAAACATTCTAAGAATGAAATAATATAGTAAAAGAGCAAACTTTTTAGAATAAGATAAAAAGTTTACTCTTTTTTTGGTAGAAAAAACCATGTCTAAAAGTTGCAAAAAATGCAAAAAAATATTGAAAAAAAGAAAACGTTATGATATAGTAAAAAAAAATACATAAGGAGGAAAATAGAATGAAAAAAATAATAGCAAACATTCTAATAATTGTTTATATGATAATAGCTATAGCGTTAACTATATTATTACTATCGTATAATGAATTTAAAGTAACTGAAATCGGAGGAAATACATTACTTATCATAAAAGACAATGATTTATCACCAGAATATAATAAAGGAGAATTAGTAATTATAAATAGCGAAGACAGTGTAAAAGTAGGACAAAAAGTATTTTATTATGATTCAAATGATTCAAAAATAAAAATAAAGGAGGGAACAGTAGAAGAAATAGAGCAATTAACAAGTAAAGACACGGCATATACATTAGATGGAGAAAAAAAGATTGCTGGAAAATATGTAATTGGAGCAACAGAAAATGCTCAAGTTATTCAAAAAGCAGGAACAATACTAAGTGTGCTAGAATCTAAATGGGGATTTCTATTAGTAATAGTATTACCAGCTTTATTATTAGTAATTAATCAAATAGGAGTTGTATTCGAGGGAGTAAAAGAAGCCAAAAAAGAAAGCAAACAAGAAGTTTGAATTTTTAAGGACTGATTGAAAATGAAAAATAACAAAGGAATAGTAACAGTATTAATTTTATTAGGTATGAGTGTGTTAACAATATTAATTTATAGAATGGTGAGTATATACGCAATATTTCAAAGTGATGTCGAAGCAAATGTCAAATTTAAAAACGGAGTTTGGAATATCGAAGTAAATGGAACAAAGATTTCCACAGGAATACAAAAAGACTTTGTTATAGACAAAATAGATATAGAAGAAGATGAGCATACCATGCCTGGAAAAATTTCTCCGGGATTATCAGGAAAGTTTAAAATAGCAATAAATCCGGAGAACACAAATGTATCAATGAGATATGATATTACACTAAATCAAGAAGAATTAAAAAATGGTAGTGTAACAATAAAATCAGTTGAAGAAACTGCAAATGGAGCAAAACTAATAAAAACAGGAGAGAATATATATACAGGAATAATCACATTAGAAGATATACAAAAGGGAGTTGCACATGAGATAGAAATGAGAGTGGAATGGACTGATGAAGAACAAAATAATAAGATAGATACCGAATTAGGAACCAATAAAGAAGTAAGACAATTTCAAATTCCAGTAACATTTCGTGCAATTCAATATTCTGGAGAAGAAATAGTACCTGCAACGTAAAAAATATAAAATGGGAGTAAAGTAGTTATGACAAAGGTAATAAGTTTTATTTTAAATACGTTTTTAGTAATAATTACAGTAATAATTATTATAGGTGCATATTATATGTATCAGATAAAGATACAAAAAAAAGATTATGCAAATCTATTTGGATATAGTTTATTTGAAGTTGCTACAGGAAGTATGTCGCCTACAATAGAAGTTGGAGATGTTGTAATTACTAAAATAACTAAAGAAGTAAATGAAAATGATATAATAGTATATATGGATGGGAAAAATATTATAACTCATAGATTGATTGAAAAAAATGGTGATAAGATAATAACTAGAGGAGATGCTAATAATAGTGAGGATAAGCCAGTAGAAGAAAAAATGATAATAGGAGTGGTTATAAAAGTAATTCCGAAATTAGGAACATGGCAACAAATATTGTCATCGCCAGAAGTTTTAACACTAATAATTATATTAATACTAATTTTAAGTGCTATATATATGTATACTTCAAAAACGGAGGAAAAAAATGAAAAATAAAAAAGACAAAAGAGTATTTATAAAAGCATTAATTATTATTTTAGGGATAATAGTTGCAACAAGACTCTTTGTGTTGATTTTAGCAAGATATGAAAGTATGTCAAACTCGGTAGCAAATGTTGATGTGGCATTTTATGTATTAAAAGATGATTATAAAACAATGACAACAAATTTGGATTCTCTATTGCCACAAGATGATGCATATATATATACTTTTTCAATAGGAAATCAAGATGGAACACAAACAGCTGAGGTTGATTTAGAATATGAGTTAACAATAAGAACAACAACAAATTTACCATTAACATATGAATTGTATATGAATCAGCAATATACAGATTCTAATGCACAAAATATAATAACAGAAAATAAAATCGAGGCAGATGAGCAAGGAACATATTTTAGAAAATTGTTAACAGATAAAGTAAGTTTATCATATAAAGTAGCAACAACAAATCAATATCAACTAGTAGTTCATTTTCCGAAAGAATATAATACAGAGAATTACCAAGATATTATAGAATTAATAGAAATAACAGTAGATTCTCATCAAGTAATAGGAAAGGAAAGCTGATGAAACGAAAATATAACAAAAGGCAAATATTAATTAGAATTGCAATATTATTAATGTTGAGTTCATTTGTTGTAATTTTTGGAAGATATGTTACTAAAAATATTAATAATTTTTTTGTTAGAAGTAAGGAATTTTACTTTTATAGTGATAAATTAACAGAAAAAAAGTCAATATTTCAGGTAGAAAACTGGTCTGGAGTAGATGATTATACTATAACTGTAAATATGAATAGCAGAAAAAATAATATTGAAGCAGCTACATATGATATAGGATATAACATAAAATATAAATGTTCTGCAAATGCAATATGCCAATTAAGCAAAGAAAGTGGAATAATAAAAAAAGAAACAAATACAGACTTTTTTAATTTAACTATAACACCAAACAAGCAATTACAAACTGGAGATAAAGTGGTAGTAGAAATAGAAGCAACATCTAACACTGGATATCAAAAAACTATAAAAGGTAATTTTACATTAGTTGTAGGACAAGAAAATTTAACATATCAAATAACAGATGCAACAGAAAAACAATATATGGAATTAAGAATTACAAATACATTATCATATTATATAGTTGACGAGGCATTTGACCAATACACTCAAAATCAAAAGATAGATATAGATACATATTTAGCTCTTTCTGATGAACAAAAAAACAAATGTCATTCAGCAATAGTAAAAGTAGATTTTAACCCAGAAGAAATATTATTAGATAATACTAGTGAGAGTTATCAAAAAGCAACAAATATTGAAACAACCGTAATTAATGGTAAAACTTACATAAATAGTATGACATTAGCAATAGATGCGATATCGAGTGAGGATATAAGATTTTATAAAGTAGATGAATCAAAAAATTATACATATCCAAATAACAATAATAAATCAGTTGTAACAATTACAAGTAAATAAATGGAGGAAAAGTTATGACAATAAACATTATGGAACAATATATAGAAATAACCAAAAAACAGATAGAAGAATATATGAAATTAGTGTTTAAAGATAAATTTAACAAAGGATATTGTGAATTATTTACTGAAAGATATATAAATATTCGTTATTATAATTATTATGAAAACGAAGTTATTGAAACAATGAGAAGAAAAATATTAAATCATTTAAAACAAGTAGGAGAAGATATAATAATTAATAATATAAATGATAGAGAATTAATAGAAAATATGAGAATATTTTTTTATTATGTTTTGTATTTTGATGATGTTGTATATTATAAAGACTTAAAAAATAAAATACAACAAATCTCAAAAATAAGAGAAAGGATATATGGATATAGTTCAGAACAATTTACAGACGAATTATATGAAAAAATGCAAGAATATATGAAACAAAAAAAAGAGATTATGAATAGATTCTTGTCAGATAATTTTTTTATAAAATTAACCAACTATCCTGATAAAACTAAAATATTTAGAGTTAATTTAAAATATAAAAATATAAAATTTCCACTAGAATATAGTGAGTTTGCGATAAATAAGGCATTTCAAGTTGGATTAATGGCAGAAGACAAATTAGTAGTGGAATACTATCTTGCAGTAATACAAATATTAAAAGATATTTTAAAGCTAAATTTCAAAAGAAAATATATTTTAGAATTTGCAGACACTTTGCTAAAAAAACCTAAAAAAATAAAAAGCATATTAAATATTATAAGTAGTTCTGCAGTACAAGATAAGGTTAGCTTAAAAATAAGATATGAGTATTTTGTTCAAAACAAAGAAACAGTATATGAATTAATGAGAAATGGATATAAAATAACCATAATATTAGACAATTCTTTTGATGTTACATTTAAAAATATAGAGACTTTACAGATGTTTGAATTTGTTATAATAAGCAGAGAATTAAAGGAATATAGTGAAATAAAACAAAACATTAAAGAATTGAAAAACATTATAGAAATATGAGGTAAAAGATGGAAGTATTTACAAGATTTTTATACGCATTTTTATCACAAGTCTTTTTAGGATTTACAACAATGTTAAAAGGGATTGGGACAGGAATTACGCAATTATTTGATATAAAAACATATCAAGAAGTATTAAATACATATAAAGGAGATTTATCTATTCCAGAATGGGGACTAGTAATTTTAGTAATAGTATTTATGTTTGTATTTGTTGCGCTTGTAATAGGACTTATATATTTATTAATTAGAAAATACCTAAAATTTAGAAAAAGCGCAATAGAACAAGACCAATTGTTAGATGAAGTAGCTAATTTAAATGGACAAGTAGCAACTTTAATGAAAGAAAAAGAAGAAATATTAGCTATGAAAGTATCTCAATTAGGATTAAAGCCAGATGAATCACCAACAATAGATGGAAATCAAGAAAAAGATGAAGAATCTAATGATAATCCAGATATAAGATTCTCTAAATTAGACCAAATAGATAAATATTACGAAAATTATGAAGTTGTAAATTATGGAAATAATTTTACATTGCCAGAATTTTGTGCCAACTTTAGAAATTTTGCTGGTTCTAAATTGAGATTATATTATAAAGAAGAGATGGTAAGAGTATTTATAGCTGGACTAGCATCAACAAAATTAGTAATATTACAGGGTATTTCTGGTACAGGTAAAACGTCATTAGCATATGCATGGGGAAAATTTATGAGACATAGTTCATGTGTTGCATCAGTTCAACCATCATGGAGAGATAGAACAGATATGTTCGGATATTTTAATGAGTTTACCAAGAAATTTAATGAAACAGAAATGTTAAAAGAAATGTATATTGCAGGTTATACAGATGAAGTTTATACAGTAATATTAGACGAGATGAACTTGTCACGTGTTGAGTATTATTTTGCAGAAATGTTGTCAATTCTAGAAATGCCAAACAGAGATGAGTGGATAATAGAATTAGTACCAAATAGTTGGAAAACAGACCCTAAAAAAATAATAGATGGAAAAATAAAAGTACCGGCAAACATGTGGTATATAGGAACAATTAACAATGATGACTCTACATTTGCTGTAACAGATAAGGTATATGATAGAGCGATGCCGATAGACATAAATGATAAGAGTGTACCTTTTGATGCAATACCAACAGAAGCACAAGGAATTAACTTCTCGTATTTGGATAATTTATTTAAAAAAGCAATTGAAGAGAATCCAATATCACAGTCAACATTAGATAAAATAGATGAAATGGATAACTATGTAATTCAACACTTCCGTATTGCTTTTGGTAATCGTATTGTTTCACACATGAAAAAATTCGTGCCTGTATATGTAGCATGTGGAGGAGACGAAGTTGATGGTGTAGATTACTTTATTGCAAAGAAAATACTTAGAAAATTTGAACAATTAAACTTGGCATATATAAAAGACGAAATAGACCCATATATTAATTTCTTAGATAAAACATTTGGAAAAAATAAAATGAAAGAATGTATAGAATATTTATTAAGACTTAAGAAGATGGCATAATTAAAAGGAGGAAAAATCTTGGACAATTTGGGAATAATAGAATTGTATGAGAAAAATGGAAAAAATAGCGGTTTAAAAGAATTTCAAGAAAAAACTGATTCAACACTAAGAGTAGAAGCAAAAAGAAAAAAGACAGCTAAAGATACAGAATGGTTGGATGTAATAGAACAAACTATTCCATATCTTGATAATATCTTTAGAAAACCTAATAGATTTATTGTAAATGAAGAAGAGATAGTAAAAATAGAACAAACTAAAAAAGTAACTGTAGAAACAATAAAACATTTATCTAAAAATACAAATCTAATACAAACTATAGATGAAAAAACAGGAGATGTTACACCATCTAAACTTTTAAATGTTAGAAAAGAAGAAAGTTATAATACATATGAAAATAGATTGATATATACATTAGTACAAAATACAAGATTATTTATAAAAAGAAAAACAGATGAATTAATGAAGAGTATTAATTCGGAAAATGAACAGGATGACAATGAAAAAGACAGTACAAAATTAGAATATAATGCAACATCAGAAGTGAAAGACGAAAAAGTAAGTGTTCAAGTAGAACTAAGCTCAGAATTAAATCCTAATGGAGATGAATCACAAGACAAGAATAAACAAATATTAGACAGAATAGAAGAAATAAAAAGAAAAATTGATGTGGTAACAAATTCAGAACCATATAAGGTTATAGATAAATTGCATATAACATTAGTTAGAGAACCAATTAGAAAAACTAATGTAGTACTAAAAAATGTAAACTTTCAATATGCAATGAAATTGTGGTCATATTTAAGAGAAAATTTTGATGAAACAGAATTGGAAGAGACAGAAGAAAATAAAAATTATATGGATCAAGGAGAATTAAAACAATTTATAGATGAAACATTTTTACTGCAATATTTAGCGATGAAAACAATGGATGAAGACAGAAAAGAAAATGAAGCAACATATCAAGAATTAAAAGAAAAATTAGTGGAACAAATGCTAGAAAAAATGATTGATATGGAAGATGACGAATCTGAAAATATAAATGGAAAAAGTGATGCAGAACAACAATTAATACAAATGATTTCAGAAAAATATGAAGTGATAAAATATAAAAAGACTGAAATAATAAAAGAAATTCAGCAAATATTTAAAAAATATATTGAAAAATATGAAGAACAAGTAGAGAAAAGGTGAAGAAACAAATGTTAAATAAAATAAAAGAAATAAAAGAAAGCCCAAAAATGAGGTTTATAGGAAATATACTATATATTTTATTATTTATAATAGTTGTGTTGATGCTTGTTGCAGTTCTTTTGCAAAGAACAACAAATAACAGTGTATCAATAGGCGGATATAGAATGTTTGCTGTTGCTACAGGAAGTATGATTCCTGTTTACAATGTAGGAGATGTTTTAATATCTAAAGAAATAGATGCAAAAAGCCTAAAAGTTGGAGACGATATTGTATACGAAGGAGAAAAAGGGTCTTTTAAAAACAAATTTGTAACTCATAGAATAATATCAATAGAAGAAAATGAAAATGGTGGATACAAGATAATAACCAAAGGAGTTGCAAATCAAGAAGCAGACCCAGAGATAAGTGAAACACAAGTATATGGAAAAATAGTATACAAAATAAAAACATTAAGTTTCTTTAATAAAATGATGAAAAATATGTATATATTTTATTTTATAATTTTTATACCAGCAGCTATAATTATTTATAAGATATTTAAAGGATTATTTGAAAAGGAAGAATAATGGAAAAGATAGTAAAAATAATAAAAAAAGTAAAAATAAGAAATATATTAATATTAATTTTGCTGATTATTTTTAATACATACGCATGGTTTATATATGCAACTAGAGTAGCAACAGATATATCAGTACACATAGCTTCTTGGAATGTAGAGTTTGCTACAGGTGAAGATGAAACAACAACTAACATTTTAGTTCAAGTAGATAGAGCTTATCCAGGAATGGAAAATTATTTGAAGGAAATAACAGTAAAAAATAAGGGCGAAATGAAAGCAAAATTGGATTACAAAATAAAATCATTAAAAGTTATGGATGATAAGTATGTTGTTGGAGAAAACACAACTGATGAAGAATTAAAGAATAAAATAGAAACAGAATATCCATTTAAAATAAATATTACTAAAGATGATAGTGAGCTATCTCAAGGAATAGGAGATGGAAAATTTTCTATAAGTGTTGAATGGTCATATGAATCTGGAGATGATGAAAAAGATACATTATGGGGAAATAAAGCATATGAATATTATAAAACAAACCCGGATAAAAAGAGTATTGAAATACAATTAGAATTAGTAGCAAAACAAATAACAGACTAAGGAATGTCTGTTATTTGCGTAAATGAAATATTAACATGGAAAAGAGCTGGATTTTCAGAAGAAGTTGAAAGAGTATCTGCTGTGTTGTCCATAGTTTGAGAATCCGCATTATCATTCCACATTATATAAATTCGTATTTTCCTTGTTTTGATGCTACTTGAAAGCGGAATAATTTCTGATATTGGCTCATTATAGTTTTCAAATTCAACTTTTTCACCATCATTTATTGAATAACCAGTTGCGACTAGATCTTTAACACTACTATTTTCGTCAGCACCAGAAGTTATTTCATATTTAAAAGAAACGTCGGCATCAGAAAAGTCTAAATTTAAATCAAAATAACCTTCTACTGTTGGGGCAATAATATTACTTGAAATATGTTCAGTTCCAGGAAATACAGGAACAATTGAATTCGAAATATCGGTATTATTTTTTATAGATAAATCATTTACCATAATGTTCCAACGAGCGATTGTTAAAGATGTGTTTCCATCAGCTGAAGTTAGATATTTTGCATATATTTGAACAAATATAATAAATAAAATACCAAAACATAAACCTATTAAAAATAATATGAATTTTTTGTGATTTTTCATAATATACCTCTTTTGTATTTTTTTCTTAGTTTATCACAAATTATTTTATAAATCAAGGAAGGAATGATACAAATTGAAAAATAAAGAAGTAAATAAAGAAAAGATAAAATTGAATTCTGAAAAGATAAGAGAAAGAGATAGAAAAATAAGAGTAATAAAAGCAGGCTTACTTATGATGTTGGTGTTTTTAATAATAATATATTTCTTATTGCGAATAGTATATGAAACAGGTTATTTTACTGTATCATTAGACCCTAATTTTGCTAAGAAAAGTGGCTTAGTAATGTATGAACGACAAGAAACAAAAGAGGAAAGAAAAATTTTAAAAGCGACCAAAGTGGAATTTATGGATAATATATCTGTTAAGTGGTTACCAGAAAATTTACAAAATGAAGCTGAGGGAAGTCATAATGGAGATAATTATTTAGCATATACATTTTATTTGGAAAATAAAGGAAGTGATACAATAAATTACTGGTATTCAATTATGATTGATGAAGTAATAAAAAATGTAGATAGAGCAATAAGAATTATGGTATACAGAAATGATGAACAAAAAATATATGCTCAAGCAAATAGAACAACTGGAGAACCAGAAGAAGGTACAGAAAAATTTAAATCAGAAACAGAGATAGCATTAGAGAATAGACAAGGAATGAATCCAGGGGAAATAGATAAATTTACTGTTATAGTATATTTAGAGGGAGATGACCCAGAATGTGATGATTCTTTAATTGGAGGAGAAATGAAGATGCATATGGATATAACAGAAGAACATCCCGTAAATTGATAAAATATTACAAAAATATTACAAAAGAACGAAATATTACAATTATATTACATTTTTGCAAGATATATTGACAGATTTCGTGAAATTATTTATACTTATTGCATAATGAAAATAAAAAAATAGTTCAATATTTTGGACGGAAGAGAGGGTAAAAAATGAGTAAAAATCAAAAGAAAAAAAACAATTTAAAATTATCAATACTATTATTAATTTTATTATTATTAGTATTAATTGCTTCAACTTATGCATGGTTCACTGCAAACCAAACTGTAACAGTAGATTCAGTAGATGTACATATTGAGGCACAAAATGGTTTGCAAATTTCAACAAATGCAACAGATTGGAAATCATTAATTGAAAATGCAGATATTACTACAAATGCTTATACAGGTAATAAAAACCAATTGCCTACATCAATGGAACCAGTATCAACTGTTGGAGACATAGACGATACAACAGGATTTATGAAAATGTATTATGGAAAAGTAGAATCAGATGAAACAGATGGTTTTGATAAATTAACTGCAACAGCAGAAGCAGAACCAGTAGCAGATGAAAAAACAACTCCAAAATTTGTATCATTTGATGTATTTTTAAGAGTTAATAGTGATACAAAATTAAAAATGACTTCAGGTTCAAAAGTTGTAATGAAAAATGGAAGTACTGATAAAGGTATAAAACAAGCTTCACGTGTTGCTTTCTGTATAGAAGGAAACACACCAGCAGGTTCTGATGTTGCAACAATAACAGGATTAAAAGGAGCTAAATCATTCTCAGATCCAGCTAAAACAGTTTACATTTGGGAACCAAATGCTAACTTACATACAGCAGCTGCTGTAGCACATGCAAAAGATAATTACAATATAACAACAACAACAGGGGGAACAAAAACTGATATAGTTACATATGCTGGTATAAAACAAGCATTTGCTACAAAAACTTTATTAAAAGATACATATACAGCTGGAGATAATTTCTCAACAATAACACCTGATTATGTAACACTTGCAAATGCTAATGGAGAGATGTTGAATGCAGATGGTTCAGAAGGAACAGAAGAAAAGCCTGCGGAACAAAAAATATTTCCATTAACTGCAGGAATTACAAAAGTAAGAGTATATATGTGGATAGAAGGACAAGATGTTGACTGCGAAAATACAGCATCAGGAACAGACATTTCATATAATTTACAATTCACAATTGATAATAATTAGAACAGTTAAAAAACTGTTCTTTTTTTTCATATAACATGGACTTTTTTTCTTAGATATGATAATATAATTTATAGAATAGTGGAGGAAAAAGTGGATGAGAAATTCTAAGAAAAAAACAGATGAAATAATAGAAAAGATAGAAGCAGAAAAAGAAGTTTTAAAGACAATGCCTAAAAACAATCCCAAAAATATTGCTAAGTATTTAGACAAAATAGAACAACTAAAAAAAGAATATAACAATTTACTTGACAAAACTGTAAAAGAGATGCAAAAAAGGTATGAAATAGCAATAGATGTGCAAAGTGACAAAGAAATAGAAAAAAAAGAAGTTGAATTAGACAGGATATCTAAAATATTAATAATATTAAATGATATGCAAACATCTTATGAAAAAATGGGATTAGACAAAATAATATATAAAATAGATAAATACTACAAAGGCAATTTAGAAGAAATTAATGAGCTAATAGATTTGGCAATAAAAAAGTTCGAAGAAGTGGGTATAACCCTAAAATTAGCAGACTTTAATTATAGTATATTTGTAGAGCAATATATGAAGACTTTTTTTGAAGAAAGAAATAACGGAAATGTAAAATCAACAAAAATAAAAGAAAAGTTTGAAGAAGTATATTGGGAATGTTCAGACATTATAGTACATATAGAACTAAATTTAAGAAATATTTATCTAAATAATAAAGCTAATATAGATAAATATTTTGAAAAAGAAAAAAACAATATATTAAAACAATATGAAAAAACAAGAGAAGATATAAAAGGACTATATTTAGAAATAAAAAAACAAAGAGACGAAAAAAGTGCACAAGACAGAAAACAACTATTAGACAAGTTTTTAGAAGGGGTATATGTAGCACAAAATTTTGAGGAAGAAATTATAAATAGTAATTACGAAAAGATTCTATCAACAAATAATTGTGAAAGAAACCAAGAACTTCAAAAAGGAATATTAGAATTTTTAAATAGCTTATATGAATACAAAAATTATCTTAAATATGAATTTGTAATAAATGATATGAAAAAAATTTTTCAGGCCAAAGAAAAATATAAAAATTCATATAAAGAAGCAAAAAAGAAAGTAGAAACATTAGAAAAACAAATAAAAAAAATCAACAAAAAAAGTTTAAGAAAAGGAATATTTAGAAAAGCCAAAAAAGAAGTAAAACAAACAGCAGAGCAAAAGCAATTAATAGCTGACATTAGAAGTGCATATAAAGAATTAGAATTAGATAAGTTCTATAATCAAATTTATTTAAATGTAAAAAACGATTCAACAGTATATGAGATTTTAGAATTAGCTAATTCATATTATGTATATCTAACAAAATGCATAATAGAAAATAATAGTACAATAAGTCAAGAACAAATAGACAAAATGATAACAGAGTTGGACGAATTTTTAAAGAATCCATATAACAATATCATTAACAATATAACAATATTAGAAGAAAATGATATTGCAATGATAATAAAAGACAGATATAAATTATTAAATTTTAATGTAGACAAAGAAGACTTTAATGAGAAAAAAATCAATAATTTAATATCATTACTAGAAAATATTGTTATAGCATATAACATGAAAAAGATTGATTTGGATATACACGAAATAGAAGAAATTTTGGAAATAAAACAAGCGTTAAAGATACAATAAAACTGGAGAGTTCAGATGAAGAAATTAAGTAAAAAGAGAAAGATAGTTATATTAATAATATTAACAATATTAATAATTATAGGATTAAGAGTTTTTACAAAATCAAGAGCAAGTAAAACTGTAGAAATAACTGCCAAGTTTAAAGATGAAAGCAGACTATTAAGTGATGAAATTTCCACAGTTATGGCTACAAATGAAGGAGAAAGCGGTATTTCGCTTGTACTGCCGGATTTTGCAAATGACAAAAAAGTTAGCAAATACATGGTAACACCAAAAAGCATCGAAGAAGAGAATACAGAAGAACAAGAAAAGACAATAGAAATGTTACCAGGGGACAAAATTTATTTAACACAAGAAGAAATAGAACAAGCCCAAGTAGAATTAAATGTTGAATACGACACATTAGAAGTTAATGAACAAATACTATATAATAAAAAATTAACATATTCAAAAGAAAACTCAGAAGAAGAAATAGTAAAAGCATATGGATACATGTTAGCTGATACCAAAATACAAGTTGCAGAAGCTGATATTTCAAATGTAACAGAAGAAATTACTACAAATTATAGTGATTGGAAAATAGGAGAAAACTATAATATCAAATTAATTACTGATGAAAAAGAATATGTTCCAAGTGAATTCGGACAAAAACTTAATATAGAAATATTAGTAGACAAAAAACAAGAAGATTTAGTATTAGAGGTAGCTGAAAATAAAATACAAGAAGTACCTAATGTAAAAAATAATGAAAATATAGTTAAGTTTGAAACTGAAAATTTAGAAACATATTTAATCTTATATGCAACTAACAAAGTTGCTGTATATGCTAATGAGACTGGCACACAAGCAAATGAAAACATAGAAACAATAGCTGTAGGTGGAGAAGAAACAAAATTCAAAATAGATGATTATGAAAAAGACAAGAACTATTATTTAGGTTTGAATTATACAGAAAATAATTCAAAAGAAAATACAGGTAAATATACAGAAAGTAATTTAAAAGATGTAACAATAAAATATTATGGATATGACTATAATCTAACAGAATTTACAAAACCAGAAGAACATGATGTTTCATTAAATGCAACCGCACAGAGAACAACAACAGGAAGTATTTCAACATCACAAACTGGTTGGGGCTGGAACCAAACAACATATTATAGTAGAACAGATACTGTAACAATTACTGTTAGTGGGTTAAATGCTTTAAAACAACAATATCCGAACTTTAAAGCAGATTCTACTTGGACCTTGGAAGCTCAAATACCAAATAACAATTTTTCAAATTATTATTATGCAGATGGAACAGCTAGTGCCAATAGTGGTGTAAGTGTTAGATTAGGAACAAATACTATAACAGTAACAGGTGATGATTCTTCAAGTTTGTTAACAAATGGCGATACATGTAAATTTACATTTAAAGTTACATTCCGTACAACAAATAGAAATTATATAAATAATACAAGTTTTACAACATTAACAGTAAATTCATTTAAGACAACTGTTACAGTTGGAGAGTATACACCATATGGAACAATATCAGATACAGAACAACAAACATTAGTGTCTTATAGAAAATGTATACCAGTAGATAGTAATGGAAATATTTCAGTAGAGCTAATAGACAACCCATTTATGAATAGACCATTAGAAAGAGGCTTTAATGGTTGGAAAACAAATAATAGCAAATATTCTAGTAGTATAAGTACAAACACAAATACATTTGTGCAAACATTAAAAACAAATGTAAATAATATAAAAGACAGTTCTGGAAATTATGTTATAGACTTGTACACAGATTGGGCAGAAGCAAATGTTATATTTGTAAGCTCAGCTGGAAGTAGTACTAATTCAGGAAAAACACCTAATAGTCCAATAAACAATAATTGGACAAATATAAATAGTAAAATTAATTCTAATATTAAAACTTGTACAAAAGCTTCAAATAGAGAAGTAAATATTATAGTTTTAATGCAAGGAACATTAGAGGCAAGTGGATTAACAGGTCCAAATACTGCATATACATTAACAAGTTTATATAATGGAAAAAATTATGGAAGTACAAATACATATTTAAGTGCTGGAAGTTCTAATGTAACATTAGATAGTGACTTACAATTAGAGTATTTATATGTATATTCAAATGCATCATATTCATCATCAAGAGTAACAACAGATGGTACAAACTCAGTAACTCCATGTATATATGGAAATATGTATAATCTAAGAATAGGAAGAGGAATAATACCTACAAGTTCAAGCAATTGTACATGGGCACAAATACAAGGAGGATATTATAACCATAGTAGTTCAGAATATAAGTTAGTAATAGAATCTGGTATATATTATACTGCACAACTATATAGAGCAGGAGGAGGAACAAATGCCAATACTGCTACAACTGCAAATGGAATAATGGTTATAGGTAATGACATAGACAGAAGAGATAATAACAATGAAAGGTTAAAATTCTACAATAGAATATCTTCAAGAACTAATACGGCAACAAATAGCCCATATACTCAAAACAATTCTGATGCTGTAATAATAGATATGAATGTAAAAAGCGGAACAATAGGGGTAGACTTCTTTAATGGAGAATCGACAAGGGATGATAGTGAAAGAAATTATGCTGGAATATATATAGGAGGATATGGACAAACAGGAACTGATAAATCTGATAGACATCTACTTGTAGAAGGTGGAAATATTGCTAATGTAATAGGTGGACTTAATATTAGTAGTGGTGATATGTATAAAACATATATGTATATAAAAGATGGAAATATTATCAACATAACAGGAGGAGCAGGATATACACATACTTATGGCGATAGAATAATACAAGTAACAGGAGGATGTATAAAATACAGTATAAGTGGAGGATCAAATGGAGTTGCTGCTAGTTCTACAAGTAATAATGGACAATTAACTGGAAATTCATTAATATATGTTGGAGGTGATGCACATGTTGGAGCATCATATACAACAGATGCAAACGGAAATAAGCAAATAACAGAAACAGATACTAGCTTATTATTATATGGCGTTAATGCTGGTAGTGTCTGTGGTGGTGCAAATGGAAATAAAAGTTATGCTGGACAAACTGATGGTTCATATATAATAATAGATGGAAACGTGGTTATTCATAATAATGTATTTGGTGGAGGAAACTATGGAATAATAGGTTCATCAAATGGAGGAAGTCCTACAGCAAAGCCAATTCTTACATTTTCTAATGAATCATCTAACTTTCAAACAGGAAAAGAATATTTACTTTCATTAGATGCAACAGGAGGAAATGCATTAGCTGCAAATGGAACAAATGCAACAAATGAAGCTATTTCAACATCAGTAGAACCAAGTAATTCTGCAAAATGGGTTTTTGAAAGTGCAGGGAATAATCAATATTACATAAAAAATGCAGAAACAGGTGGATATATATATTTAACTAATGTTTCAAGTTATAGTGAAGTAACAGCAGATGTTACAATATCTACAAGTAACAAAACGGCATTCTCTATAAGTGGAACTAATTCAAAACAATTAAGTTGCCAAGTTAGTTATACAAGCTATTGGGGGGGCAGCCAAACAGCAACGGTTTACTTAGGATATGATTACCAAGGAAATTGGATTGCATCAAACAATTATTATGGAGACTTTACATCTACTCTTTACTGTTTAACATATAAATTGCTTCCTAAAGACGATGGTACTGATGAAAATGACAGAGACACTGTTGTAAATATTAAAGTCTTTGGAGGAACAATAAAAAATAATATCTATGGAGGAGCAAACCAAAATAATATCTATGGAACTGTAAACTTAGTTATGAAAAATGGAATTGTCAATGGAGTAGTTTATGGTGGCTCTAATATAAAAGGAACGGTTTCTGGTTCAACATTAATTAATATATCTGGAGGTCAACTAGGAGCAGTATCAGACTCAGATATATCTGACTATACAAGTATAGATGCATTATTTGGAGGTGGACTTGGTTCTGAAACTAAAGTAGATGGAAGATCATTAGTAAACATACAAGATACGGATAATAATTTAAATATCTATGGAAATGTGTATGGAGGAAGTTCACTTGGAACAATGAATGGTAATGTTAATGTTAATATTAAAGATTTACCAACAATAACAAATACAATATCTATAACAGGATATGTATTTGGAGGAGGAAAAGGAAACTCTACAACACCAGCCACAGTTGAAGGAAATATAAAACTAAGTGTTGATGGAAGTAATCTAGAAAAATGTAGTATATTTGGTGGAAGTAACATAAATGGAACAATAAGTGGAGACATAGAACTTAAAATAGGAGAAAATAATAAATCTATAATACAGACTGTGTATGGCGGAGGAAATCAAGCAGGAATTGATACTAATACAAAAACTGTAAAAGTTTATTTATTAACAAATGCAAATATAACAAATGCATTTAATGGTGGAAAATCAGCAGATTTACTTTCTTCTGGAGAAGAGGATACAACAAGAGGAATATATTTAAAAGGTGGAACAGTAGAGAACATATATGGAGGTTCAGACTCATCAGGAACGGTAACAGTAAGCAATGTATATATAGAAACAGGTACAGCTACTAATGTATATGGAGGAAACAACCAGGGAGGAACCACACAAATATCAAAGGTGTTCATCAAAGGTGGAGCAGTAACAAATGCTTATGGTGGTGGTGATAAAGCCGAAACAACTACATCTAATATAACAACTTCAGAAGGAACAATAGAGAACATATACGGAGGAGGAAATCAAGCAGGGGTTGCAACAACAAATGTAGTCACAAATGGAGGAAACATAGGAAAAATATTTGGAGGATCTAATAAAAGTGGAAATGTAGAAAAAAGCAATGTAACAACAAATGAAAGCACAACAGAAGATTCTACAAGTCCTGTAAAAATGCAGGTGCAAGCAACTGCAACCAAAACAGAAAGCTGGGAGAGTACAACATATCCAACAAAAGCAACATTAAAGATTACATTTTCAAATAATACATCTAAGGAAATTTCAAAATGGAATGCATTTATATATGCGCCAGATTCAAAATTAAAAGATAATTATACAAGTTCAGATATAGAAGAAGACAATGGAACATATAAATTGACAGAAAAAAATAGACATTATGGAACAAATCCAATACCAGCAAATGGGACACTTACAATAGAATTTACAGTATTGTCAAATCAAGATGCGACTGCATTTGCAGTAGGATATGGTATGAATGGTACAAATTCAGATGGAGAAACAGTAAGTAGTAGCAATGCAGTTATACAAACTGTATATGGTGGAAATAACCAAGGAGGAACTACCCAAAATACTAATGTAACAATAAATGGTGGTGGAGTTCAAGATGTTTATGGTGGAGGAGACCAAGCAATATCAGGTAAAACTAATGTTAATATAAATGGACAAGTAAAAAAGAGAGTATTTGGAGGAGGAAATCAAGCAGGAGTCAACACAAATACTAATGTTACTGTAATTGGAGCAACTATAGGAGACAATGTTTATGGTGGAGGAAATGAAGGAACAGTAACAGGAGACACATATGTAAAAGTAAAAAATACAACTTTAAACAATAGTTTATATGCAGGTGGAAATGGTTCTGCTGCAACAGTATATGGAAATACTAATTTAATAATGGAAGGAAAAAATAATGTTACAAATAGTGTATTTGGAGGAGGAAATCAAGCTGCAACAGGAATAGAGGCTAATAACAATTCTACAAGTACAGTAAATATTGTTGGAGGAATTATTGGAAAAAATGTTTATGGAGGAGCAAATACATCAGTAGTATATGGGAAAACACAAACAAATATAGGATATGATGCTGTAGGAGATACAAACTTAGAAAAAGGAGATATTAAAATTAATGGAACCGTATTTGGCGGAGGAGAAGCAAATGAATCTGGTAGTGAAGTGTACGATTTTGACTTTATAAGTGTAACTAAACAAATAGATATACAAATAGATGCAAATGGTCATAATAATTTTGATATACTAGGAAGTATATTTGGATCTGGTAATGCATCAAGTACAAGTGGAAAAAGCTATATTACAATTAAAAATTATGGGACATCAGATAAGCCTAAAAGTAATGTTTCTTTACAAAGAACAGATTGTGCAACAATAATAAACTCTGCACTTTCATTATCAGGAACAACAGATAGAACAAATGAATATTCAGCAGTATTCTTTTCAATAAGTAGAGTAAGCCAAGTAAAACTAAAAAACAATTCAACATTATTCTTATGTAATGGAGCAAATTTATTGAAGGAACTAGATAGTGTAGTTGATATAGATGGAAAAGAAGAAAAAGGAACTGTCACAATAAACGAAGATACTGGCGAAGTAACAAGAAATGTTAATAATAGAATTTATATGATGGAAGGTAAAAACTTAAATGTAGCATTAAATGAAAAAGCAACAATATATGGTAAAGTACAAGGTATGTTTTTCTTTGGGTTATTTACAAACAGAAATAATCCAGCTACAAGTACAGGTTTATATCACAATAGTTATAATAATGGAGATACAATAACAAACTCTGGAACATTTGTAACAAATTCTTATGTTATAGCAGAACATTTAACAAATCCAGAACATGATATAAAAGTTGATGGTTTTTATACAAATTATAATAATGAAAATAATATAAAAGTAGATTATATACAACCAACGCCAGATGCCGATGTATATTATATGTGGGTAGCAGGTGAAAAGATGGATGTAAAAACATTCAATATAGAGATGGTTGCATCAAAATATGCAACACTTGGAACATATGACTTAGCATTAACTGAATTCTCTAATCCTAATATCAAGTTTTATATTGCTGGATTTTCATCAGGACTAATCAATGATGTTTCATTAGTACCAGCAAATCAAATAGAATCAGTAGAGGCAGATGAAGACAAAGCTAATAGCCAGTTTGGACTAACTATGAAAACAGGAAATATTGGCTGGCAAAATAAAGGAGAAACGCAATTTTTAACAGAAAATGGTGGAACATATACAGGAACAACAAGTTATAATTCAGATAATACTAATTATACACCTAGGTTGAATTTTTACTTTTATCATTCACAGAACCTTACTGTCAAGAGAGCCTTAGGAGAAGTAAAAATAAGATTACAAGTATGGACACCAATAGATGACTTAAATTATAAAATTTCATATATAGATATAAATGCAACATTATCAACAGCATTATTCCAAGACGACTATTATGAAGCAGCAATGACACCTGGACAAGAATATGGATTATTTACAACTACAGATACAACAATAACAAATCATAGTGCATTATCAGCATATTATTCATTGTTATTACAGAATTTTTCAGATAAAGAATATTATGACGAATATAAAGATTACCAGAGAGTATTAGTTTCAAGAGATACAAATAATTTACCATATGTATTTCCAGAAAATACAAAACTAACTATGCTAGATATGGCAACAAATCAATATTATTATTATATTGTAACAGCAGATGATGTCGCGAACAAAAAATATATATACAAATTATCGGATTTTATTTCAATGGGAAGTGAAGATGCTAAATTTAAAGAAAGCGAAATGTTTGATAAATATTATAAAAAGGATGAAAACTTAATTTATGAGAATTTTATATTTCATGTAAATTTAGAAAATACTACTATTACAGAAAACATAATAGATAATTCATTATTAATGGAGCTAAGAAACCCTGATAATCAAACAATAATAGGAGTATTAGGAATACAAAGGGAAAATATGTTATACAATGTTTTTTGCGATAAAGATGCAACTATAAAAGTAAAAGGAACTATTGATCCAGAAACAATATATTTGGGTAGTACGATAAGACTAAATGTTAATACTGAATTTACTCAAGAACTACTTGGATCAAAGACTATTTACGATACACAATATTTTGATAAACAACTTGGTATAAAAATAAGTGTATATGATAGTAATGGAAACAGGTTAAATAATGACAGTTTACTTGGAGTAAATTTTGAATTAGATGGAAAGACATATTATCCTAGAGTTGATGGTACAACCAGAATAAACATAGCAGATAAAGTAACTGATGTATTAGCAAAAATTCAAATAAATACAGAAAACAACAAAACATGGGCAACTGGAGATTATAAGATAAGAATAGAATCATTTGGTTCTTCAGATGGAATCTATTATGGACTTACGGCATCAGATATGGTGGAACTAAATATCAGAATAATAAATCAATCATTTGGTTTAAAAGTAATAACTTCAGACAAAGACAAAATTGTAGATAAAGATTCAGGAACTACAGTAGGTGGAAGTAATTCTATTGCAACAGTATTACAATATTCATCTGCATTAAACGAACCCAATATTGCGGTATCATTATACAGAAGAGATTATACAGAAGAATTTTCACAAAAATATAATTTAGTGGATTTAAAAGATTATGTATCAACAGAATTAACGGCAACAAAGAGAGAAAAAGAATATGTAGTGACAGAAAGTCCAGTAGAAACTAGTACGCATTTCTTAGTTTTAAAACAAAATTTAATAACAGGAACATACAGACTGGTATATAAATTATATGATGGAGATGTTTACATAGGAGAAGTCTACGAGTATATAATCATAAAATAATACATATTATTGGAGGAAAATAATAAAAAATGAAATATGATGTAGAGTCAATAAACAAAAGAAAAGAAAAAGAAAAAATCGTTAAAAGAATTATAGAAATTATTGCTATAATATTGATATATAACATAATTTTAATTATTATATCATCAATAAATGGTAAAGATTTTAGTATATTAGGATATAAGGCATATATTGTTAATACCAATAGTATGGAGCCAACAATAGAAGTTGGAGATATTGTAATTATAAAAAAAGTCAAAGCAGAAAAGTTAAATCAAGGTGATGTAATAACCTTTACCCAAGAGGGCGAGGTTATTACACACCGAATTACTAAAATTGAAACAGAAGAAAAGAGTACACAGTATGTTACAAAAGGAGACAATAACAACACAGAAGATACTTTAAAAATAAAGTATGAAGACATTATAGGAAAAGAAATTTTGACAATACCACAATTAGGAAAAGCTATGCAATTACTAGACAGCAAAATAATTTTATTAATTATAATTTTGATAATTTTAATTTGTGCATTTGTAAAAATACAAAAAAAAGAGAAATTAGAAAATAGGAGAGAAAAAAAGAAAATTGAAGAAAGCCAAAAAAATAAAATTTAAAAGTAAAGCAGAAATTATAAAAATATTAAAATACTTATTTAGCTTTATTGTGGGAATAGGTGTATTATATAATATTATTTTTTTATTAAACACATCGATATCTTCAAAAGAATATTTCAACTTATTTGGTATTAGTTTGTTCAATATTGATAATGAACTTATGAAAGACGAACTTAACCCAAATGACTTAGTAATTGTAAAAGAAGTAAAAGAAAACAATTTAAAAGAAGGAGATATAATAGCATATCAAGTTCATGGCCAAATAAAAATAAGTAGAATTTACAATATTAATGATAAAAAATATACAACAAAATATAATCAAGCGTATTATTTAAACATAGAAGAAATTGGTTATAATCAAATTATAGGAAAAGTAATAAAAAGAATTCCTGTTTTTGGGTTACTATTACAAATTTCACAAAACAAAATAACCAGTACAATAGTATGTATATTAATGCTTTGTGCAATATTGTATTATAGTAGTTTACTAAAGAGACAGAAATTAAGAGAAAGAAAAAAGAAAATGCAGACAAGATTAAAAGGAAGGAATTAAAATGTTTTTTGCAAAAGCAGGAGAATATGAACCATGCGGTATATTTACAGTGCAACATTTTGAACTAATATTTATAACAATATTAGGAATAATATTTGCACTAAAAAATACAGTAAATAAAACAAAAGAAGAAGTAAAACAAATAATAAAAAGATGCACAATAGTAATGTGGATTTTAGAAGTAATAATGATAATTTTTAAATTATGCACAGGAGATGTACGAAATTTAAACAATTATGTTCCACTATATTATTGTAGTTTATTATTATATGCAGGCCTATTAAGCTCATTTGGAAAAGGAAAAATAAAAAGAATGGGAGATGTATTTTTAGCAACAGGAGGAATTATTGGAGGACTAGTATTTATAATACTTCCAACTACATCATTACCAGCATATCCAATGTTACATATGGTTAGTTTGCATAGTTTTTTATTCCATGGTACAATGATATATTTAGGGTTATTAATAGATATAACTAAATATATTGAACTACAAGCATCAGATATAAAATATTTTGCAACATTAGTTGGAATAGTATGTGTGTTAGCATCTTTTATAAATAAGAAATTTGGAAGTAATCTAATGTTCATTTCGCAGAACTTCCCAGGTATGCCGATAGAAATAATCTATAATGCAACCGGAAAATTCTATACACTTGTTATGAGTTTGGCACAGATGACTTTGCCATTTTATGTGGTTTACGGAATAATCGAATTAGTAAACAAGAAACAAAAAGTTCAAGGGGGACAATATGAAAAAGTTAGTATTAATTGATGGAAACAGCATAATGAATAGAGCATTTTATGGAATAATGGGAAGTAAAATGTTAACAACTAAAGATGGAAAATATACAAATGCAGTATATGGCTTTTTAGCAATCATGTTCAAAATATTAGATGATATACAACCAGAGTATTTAGCAGTAGCATTTGATATGAAAGGCAAATTAAAAAGAAAAGAATTATTTGAAGGATATAAAGCAAATAGACATGGAATGCCAGATGAACTTGCAGAGCAAATGCCAATCATAAAAGAAGTACTAAAAGCAATGAATATAGACATAATAGAAAAAGAAGGATATGAAGGAGATGACATATTGGGGACCCTTGCTAAATATGGAGAAAAGCAAGGATTAGAAGTAACAATACTTTCTGGAGATAGAGATACATTTCAACTTGCAAGTGACAATATAACAATAAGAATTCCAAGAACAAAAGCCGGAAAAACAGAGACAGAAGATTACAATAGAGCCAAAGTATTAGAAGAATATGGATTAGAGCCAAGACAATTAATAGAAGTAAAAGCATTACAAGGGGACACATCTGATAATATTCCAGGAGTTCCAGGAGTTGGACCAAAAACTGCAATCTCATTAATACAAAGATATAATACGGTAAAAGAATTATACGAAAAAATTGAAGCAGGAGAAGATGATTTAAAAGGAAAGCAAAAAGAAAATATAGTAAATAACAAAGAAATGGCAGAGCTTTCAAGAACACTTGGAGAAATTGATACAAATGTGCCATTAGAAGATACACTTGAGCAAATTAAGGTTGAAGAGTGGGACAAGGCAAAAGTTTTAGAAATATTTGAAGAACTACGTTTTAATAGATATATAGATAGATTTGGATTAAAAGGTGAAGCTAAAGAAAGTTCTAGCCAAAAAGAAGAACACTTAGAAATTGTAGAAACAACTGAAATTCCAAAAGTAGAAAAATTATATTATTATTTACAAACAGAAGAATGTAACAATCCAGAATTTATAATAAAAAGAAAAATAACAGGAATAAGTATATATTCCTATAATAAAATATATTATATAGTTGAACATGATGGATTTAAACAACAATTAAAAGAATTATTTGAAAATGAACAAATAGCAAAATACGGTTATGATTTAGCACAAGATTATATATTATTAAAACAAATAGACATTACAATGAAAAATATAACATATGATGCTAAAATTTCTGCATATATATTAAATCCAACAAGCAAATATACATTAGATGTAATAGCAAGAGATTATTTAGAAATAGATAATGGAGAATACTTGCAATCACAAGGAGCAAATAAAGAAGCAGAGCAAACGTCATTATTTGATATTCAAGATGCAAATAAAAAAGGTGAAAGTAGCAAAATTGAAAATTCTTTATATGCCGAAGAAATCTATAAATTAGCAGAAGTTACAATGAAAAAATTAGAAGAAATAGATGCAGTAGAATTATTTAAAAATATAGATATGCCAACAGTAGAAGTATTGGCAGAAATGCAATGGAATGGGATGTATGTAGACCAACAAGAGTTAGATGAATATGGCCAACAATTAAAAAATAGACTAGAAATTTTAACACAAGAAATATATGAACTTGCAGGTGAAGAATTTAATATAAATTCTACAAAACAATTAGGAGAAATTTTATTTGAAAAGTTAAAATTAACAGTAGTAAAGAAAACAAAAAGCGGATATTCAACAGATGTAGATGTTTTAGAAAAATTAAGAAATGAACATCCTGTAATAGAAAAAATATTAGAATATAGACAATTAATGAAACTAAATTCAACATATGTAGAAGGAATGAAACCATATATAAATCCAAAAACAAAAAGGATACACTCATTCTTTCATCAGACTATAACTGCAACAGGAAGAATAAGTTCGACAGAGCCAAATCTTCAGAATATACCAACAAGATTTGAATTAGGAAAACAATTAAGAAAGGTATTTAAACCAGCAGATGGCTATTTATATATAGATGCAGACTATTCACAAATAGAATTGCGTGTATTAGCACATGTATCAAATGATGAACATATGGTACAAGCATTTATAAATGGAGAAGATATTCATAGACAAGCAGCATCAAAGGTATTTAATACACCAATAGATGAAGTTACAAAGGAGCAAAGAAGTAATGCAAAAGCAGTAAACTTTGGAATTGTTTATGGAATAAGTGATTTTGGATTAGGAGAGCAATTACACATTTCTAGAAAAAAAGCCAAACAATATATTGAACAATATTTAGAACAATATTCAGGAATAAAGCAATTTATGGATGATGTTGTTGAAAATGCAAAAGAAAAAGGATATGTAGAGACTCAATTTAAAAGAAGAAGATATATACCAGAATTAAAATCAAGCAATTATATGGTACGTCAATTTGGACAAAGAGCTGCAATGAATACACCAATACAAGGAACTGCAGCAGATATTATGAAAATTGCTATGATAAATGTTTTAAAAGAACTAAAATCAAGAAATATGAAGTCAAAAATTGTACTTCAAGTTCACGATGAAATGATGATAGAAGCGGTTTTGGAAGAAGTTGAAGAAGTTAAATCTTTAATAAAACAATGTATGGAAAATGCATGTAAATTAAATGTACCATTAATAGCAGAAGTGTCTGAAGCTGCTAATTGGTATGATTGTAAGTAGAGCAAAAAAGGAGAGAGATACTTGAAGAAAAAACAAAGAAAAAGGGGAAAAAATTGTTTTATAATAGTGCTAGTAATTACAATATTATTAGTTGTGTTTTGTGCAGAACCAATAAAAAATCGAATTACAAAAGCTATATATAAAAAAGAATATTCTGAATATGTAATTAAATATGCAAGTCAATATGGAGTTGAAGAGAATTTGATATATGCATTAATAAAAGCAGAAAGCAATTTTGACCCTAATGCAGTATCTCATCAAAATGCAAAGGGGTTAATGCAATTGATGCAATCAACCGCACAAGACTTAGCTAAGAAGAGTAAAATTGAATTAAATAATGAAAATATATTGGATCCAGATGTTAATATTCAGTTGGGTACTCAATATATTGCTTCGCTATTGAATAAGTATGATTGTGTAGAAGTCGCTCTTGCGGCTTATAATGCGGGAAGCGGAAATGTTGATAAATGGATTAGCTCTGGGAAAATTAAGGCTGATGGTTCCGATATAGAAAATATTCCATATAAAGAGACTAATACGTATGTTAGAAAAATTATGCGAGATTATGAAATTTATAAGCTACTATGATACTAACAATTTTATGCTTTCCTCCCGGTTCTCCCTGCCCACAGCCCACCTTTTTTTATCACTCGCTTGATTGGAGTGAGAAATAGGAATTATTATATAAAAAAGTGAGGGATGTTCACGGTACATTCTAAAAATAAATATTTTCAATACATCCCTCGGCTACCCGTCATAACGTTAACAAATTCTAATACAAAAACTATAACCATCCCCGGAGAACAGGACCCTTTATAGTTTTTGTTTAAGAATTTGTAACACTATTTTGGTCACATTCGGTATATATTTCAAATATTTATTTTTAGAATGGGACTGAGTGAAAGAGGCTCATTTTTTTATATTATAAGTCATTTTCGAACGTAATGAACAGAGTGATAAAAAAAGGTGGGCTGTGGGCAGGGAGAACCGGGAGGAAAGCATAAAATTGTTAGTAAATTATTGACAAATTTAGCATAGATTGTTAATATATATGCAGAAGTTTTGTGACTAGAAATGGAGGACCTTAAATGATATTATATCCAAATGCGCATTTAAACAATGTAAGAGAAATAACAATAGACTTCTTACAAAAGAATAAAATAAATGCACTAATATTAGATGTGGATAATACGCTAATAGACTATGACAAAAATCTGCCAAAAGAGACAATAGAATGGGCAAAAGAGTTAAAGAATAGTAATATAAAACTATACATATTATCAAATACAAACAAAAAAGAAAAAGTAAAAACAGTAGCTGAAAAATTAGGAATAGAATATATATATTTTGCAAAAAAACCATTAAAAACAGGTTTTAAAAAAGTACAAGAAAAACTAAAAGAGCCTGCACAAAATATAGCAGTAGTAGGAGATCAAATATTTACAGATATAATTGGAGGAAACAGATGCAAAATGTTTACAATATTAGTAGAGCCAATTGCAGAAAAAGATATTTGGATAACAATGATAAAAAGACCACTAGAAAATGCGATAAAGAAAAAATATTATAAAAATTTAAACAAAGGAAGTAAATAAAATGTATATAAATGATACACATATATGGTTTTATGTAGCCGTAGCAATAATAGGGCTATTAGTAGGCGAAATGGCGGATTGGGTAGCGAGAAGATTACCAGAAAATAAGAAAATAATCTCAAAAGACATAATTAGAGCATTTAAAATTCAATTTAAACCAAATTACATATTAATGCTTACAACATCAGCTTTTTATGTAGGATTAGTTTACAAATTTGGAATACAAAATTATTTAATAGCAAACTTAGAACTAATTAAATATCTGTTGTTAGTGCCAATGCTTCTGGTAGCATTTGTAATAGATTATAAATACAAAATTATACCAAACAGGCTAAATTTAACGATGTTTGAAATAGGAATAATAATAACATTTTTATACGGATTTTCAAATGTAGCAATAGCAATAGATTTATTATTTGGAATGCTTATAGGTGGAGGAATATTTTTACTTATAGCCTTAATAGGAAAATTGATATATGGAAAAGAAACAATGGGGCTTGGAGACGTAAAATTTATGGCAGCTTTAGGACTATATTTTGGTTTTACCAATACAGTTATAATTTCTATTATAGCATTTTTAATAGGAGCGATTGTAGGAATTATATTAATAATATGTAGAGTGAAAAAGTCAAATGAATACATACCATTTGGACCATTTATAATAATTGCAACATTTATATGTATGTTTTTACCAGCAGAAGTAATATTAAATTCATTTCAAACAGTATTTACATTAAGTGTTTTTTAGGAAGGATTGAAAAAAATGAATTCAAAAATGCAATGGTTGAGAAATCAATTATTAACATCAAATTTACAAGGAATGATAGTAACAAACCCAGTAAATATAAGATATTTAACCAATATAAAAGCAGAAGGACTATTATTAGTAACAAGAAAAGAAAATATATTTATAACAGATGGAAGATATATAGAAGATGTGCATAATACCTTAACATTATTTGATGAAATAGTAGTTTATGATGCAAGAGGTCTATCAAAAGAAGATTATGAAAATTTCTTTATGTTTTGCGAAAATGTAGGATTTGAAGAAAACTATGTAACATATGCTAAATATAAAGAATATATGCATAAATACAAAGTTAATTGTTTAGTAGAAACAGAAAACATGATAGAAAAACAAAGAATGATAAAAGATGAAGAAGAAATTGAATATATAAAGCAAGCATGCAAAATAACAGATGATTGTTTTGTGCATATTGTAAATTACATTAGACCAGGAATGACAGAAAAACAAATAGCAAGGGAAATAGATTATTTCTATTATAAACGTGCAGAAGGAATATCATTTGATACAATAGTTGCATCAGGAGAGAACTCATCTAAACCACATGCGGTTCCAACTGATAGAAAAATTCAAAGAGAAGATATAATAACAATAGACATGGGGTGTAAAATAAACGGATATTGTTCAGATATGACAAGAACAATATTTGTTGGAAAAGTGTCAGAACATATGAAAGAAGTATATGACTTAGTATTAAAAAATCAAGAACAAGCTTTAGATGATATTCATGATAATGCGAACACAAAGCAAATATCAAAAATGGTTGACAATGATTTTAGATTACACAATTATGATTTAATACATGCATTAGGACATGGAGTAGGATTAGATATCCACGAAAGTCCAGTTTTAAGCATAAATTCAGAAACAATACTTAAAGAAAACATGGTTGTTACAGACGAACCAGGAATTTATATACCAGGGCAATTTGGAGTAAGAATAGAGGATACAGTACTTGTTAATAAAGCAACATGTGAACCTCTTACAAAATCGCCTAAAAAATATGTGATTATAAAATAAATATTCCGTAGGGCTTGATTTTTCGGCTAATATAGTGTAAAATGTAATAAGTTGAAAATTATGTAAAGAATTGAAAGGAGAAATTAACATGGCAGGAGTATATTCAGCAGGAGATTTTAGAAATGGAACAACATTTGAAATGGACGGAGGAGTATTCAGAGTTGTAGAATTTCAACATGTAAAACCAGGAAAAGGTTCAGCATTTGTAAGAACAAAATTAAAAAACGTAATAACAGGGGCTGTTTTAGAAAAAACATTCAACCCATCAGATAAATATCCAGGAGCAGATATTGAAAAGAAAAATATGCAATATCTATATAATGATGGAGATTTATACTATTTTATGGATAATGAAACATATGACCAAATGCCACTTTCAAAAGATGACTTAGGTGATTGTTTAAAATATTTAAAAGAAAACATGGAAGTAACAATACTTTCATTTAAAGGAAAAGTATTTGCTGTAGAACCACCAATATTTGTAGAATTAGAAGTAACATATACAGAACCAGGATTTGCAGGAAACACAACAACAACATCTGGAAAACCAGCAACATTAGAAACAGGATTAGAATTACAAGTTCCTATGTTTGTAAACATTGGTGATGTATTAAGAATAGATACACGTACATGCGAATACATGGAAAGAGTATAAGAAAGAGGAATAAATAATGTCAGAAAAAGAATTATTAGAAAAAATTGAGCAACTAGAAAAAAGAGTTGCAGAACTAGAAAAAAATGTTTCAGAAATTCAAGAAGATATTTACGAATATGTTGAAGAAGAGCCAGAAGGCGAAGCATGTGCCGGACATTGTTCATGTTGCAGTGGATGTGAAGAATAGAATATATTAAAAGAACTGATTTAGATTAAAAGTCAGTTCTTTTTTTGACTCTATGTCAATAGTTGGGGTGGAAAACTTTAAAAGTTTTCTGCCTCAGCTTTTTTAGTACAATTTAATG
>CAKPLQ010000016.1 GCA_934167685.1 uncultured Clostridia bacterium
GGAAAGCCCACCTCATTATGCGAACACGATGTGCTTTATAGAGATTATAATAGATTACAAATAGAAAAAGGGCTGAAAACTAAGATTTATCTTGATAAGCAAAATCGACAAGATTATATTTCTTTATCTGAATTATATAATGAATAACAGTTGCCTGACAGTATATTTTAACTAATTTTATGTTAAAATATACTGTTTTCTTTGTACGAAATAAGACTTGTTAAATATAAAAATCTATGTTATTATACAGACATAAATTGTTAAAAGAAAGGATGCAGATAACATGGAAGAGGAAAATTTTGAAAAACTATATAATGAATCATTAAATACAGAAAAATTCGACAAAAGAATAACAGGAACTGTAATACAAATTTCAAGTAAAGGAGAGATATTTGTAGATTTTAAGTATAAAGCAGACGGAATAATACCAAGAAAAGAATATTCAGATGATGAAAACAAAAATCCAAAAGACGAATTTAAACCGGGAGATACAATAACAGCAGATGTTTTAAAATGGAATGATGGATTGGGAAATGTTCTTTTATCATATAAAAAATATAAAAGAGAACAAGATAAAAAAATGGAAAGAGAACAAAAAATTAGACATGCAGAAGAAATTAAAAGACAAAAAATAGAAAGAGCAAAGAGCATTGAGGAATTTTGGAATAATATAAAAATAGGAAAAACATATGTAGGTACAATTTCTAAAATTGTTGATTATGGAATATTTGTAGATTTAGGAATAACAAATGGTCTCGCTCATAAATCAGAATTAGTATGGGATAGAAACGAAAAATTAGAAGACAAATTTAATGTAGGCGATGAAATTGAAGTTAAAATAAAAGATTTTAATAAAGAAGACAGAAAAATCAGCTTAGAATATCCTTTAAAAGGAGAAAATCCTTGGTTCACTAAGGCTAATAAATACGAAATAAATGACATAGTAACTTGTAAAGTGGTAAAATTTGCACCATTTGGAGCATTTGTAGAAATAGAAAATGGATTAGAAGGATTAGTACATAACTCTGAAATAACAGGATTAAGAAGAGTTGTAAAACCAGAAGATGAATTACAATTAGGTCAAACAGTAAATGCTAAAATTATAAATATAGATAAAGAAAAACTTAAAATCGGATTATCTATTAAAGAACTTGAAGGAACTTCTGCAGAATATGGATATGAAGAATATATTTCAGGAAAGAACAAATAAAAGAATAAGGAGCAAGAGTGATTAAATATATGCTTTTGCTCTTTTTTGGTATATTGCATAAAAATATATAAATTGGGAAAAATAACCTAAGGAGGTTGATTTTATGGAAGATATTAATGTAAAAGTTTTAGATGAGGTTAATAAAGGAACGACAATGGGAATGGATGCAATTCACTTTGTTTCAGATAAAGTTGGAGATGAAAGATTTAAAAAGGTCTTAGATGTAGAATATGGAAAGTATAAGAAAATAGCAGAAAGAATAGATAACATATATTCTCAATATGCTAGTAAAGAACCACATGAAACAAATAAAATGGAAAAAATGATGACATGGTATGGAATAAACATGAAAACAATGAATGACCAAAGCAATTCTAAGATTTCAGAATTATTGATGCAAGGCACTAATATGGGAATTATTGAGGGAAGAAGATTACTTAATAATAACCCTAGTGTAGATACTGAAGTGAAAAATATTTTAAATGATTTTGTTGTTATGCAAGAAGACAGTGTAGAAACTTTAAAAAAATACTTATAAAATTTCAAATAATACTTGAAATGTAAAGAATTTTGTTATAGAATAAACTTGCCTGAAGAGGGTAAAAATAGAATTAGAGGTTAGAAAAGGAAATAAAGAACTAACATCTAAAAAAGGAGGAAATTTTTATGTCAGTAAAAGTAGGAATTAATGGATTCGGAAGAATTGGAAAATTAGCATTCCAAGCAGCATTAGGAAAAGAGGAGGTAGAGGTTGTAGCAGTTAATGACCCATTTGTAGCAGCAGACTACATGGCATATATGACGAAATTTGATACTGTACATGGAAGATTCAACGGAACAGTAGAAGAAAAAGATGGAAATTTAGTAGTAAATGGAAGAACGATAAAAGTATATAATGAAATGGACCCAAAGAACATTCCTTGGGGAGAATTAGGAGTAGAATATGTTCTAGAATGTTCTGGAGTATTCACAACAATGGAAAAAGCACAAGCACACTTAGAAGCGGGAGCTAAAAAAGTATTAATAAGTGCACCATCAAAAGATGCACCAATGTTTGTAATGGGAGTAAACAACACAACATATACACCAGATATGAACATTGTATCAAATGCATCATGCACAACAAACTGTTTAGCACCACTTGCAAAAGTAATAAATGATAATTTTGGAATTAAAGAAGGGCTTATGACAACAGTTCATGCAACAACAGCAACACAAAAAACAGTTGATGGAGCTTCTAAAAAAGATTGGAGAGGTGGACGTGCAGCAGCAGCTAACATCATCCCATCATCAACAGGAGCTGCAAAAGCAGTAGGAAAAGTTATTCCATCATTAAATGGAAAATTAACAGGTATGTCATTCAGAGTACCAACAGTTGATGTTTCAGTTGTTGACTTAACAGTTAACCTAGAAAAACCAACAACATATGAAGAAATTTGTGCAGCTGTAAAAAGAGCTACAGAAAACGAAATGAAAGGAATAATGGAATATACAGACGAAGCTGTAGTTTCTTCAGATTTCATTTCAGATATGCATACATCAATATTTGATGCATCAGCAGGAATAATGTTAACAGATACATTTGTTAAATTAGTAGCTTGGTATGACAACGAATGGGGATATTCAAATAAATTAATCGACTTAGCATGCTATATGGCATCAGTTGACCACCAATAAAATTTCAAGGTTAGGGGCTTCTAGCCTCCAGCCTTTTAATGCTTTTTTTTAATACAAGGAGGAATTTTTAATGAGTAAAAAAACAGTAAGAGACATAGAGTTAAAAGGAAAAAAAGTATTTGTAAGATGTGATTTTAATGTACCAATGGACGAAAATCAAAATATTACAGATAATAGAAGAATAGTTGCTGCATTACCAACTATAAAATATTTAATAGAACAAAATTGTAAAATAATTTTAGCGTCTCACTTAGGTAGACCAAAAGGAGAAGTTAAACCAGAATTTTCTTTGGCACCAGTTGCAAAAGAATTATCAAAACAATTAGGTCAAGAAGTATTAATGGCAAAAGATGTTATTGGAGAAAGTGCAAAATCATTAGCCGAAAACTTACAAGAAGGTCAAGTAATGTTACTTGAAAATGTAAGATTCCATAGAGAAGAAACAGATAATGACCCAGAATTTGCAAAAGAATTAGCAAGTATGGCAGAAGTATTTGTAAATGATGCATTTGGAACAGCACATAGAGCACATGCATCGACAGAAGGTGTATCACATTATTTACCATCTGTATCAGGATTTTTGATAGAAAAAGAATTAAAATTCTTAGGAGAAGCATTAAACAATCCAGAAAGACCATTTGTAGCAATATTAGGTGGAGCAAAAGTTTCTGATAAAATAGGAGTAATTGACAGTCTATTAGAAAAAGTAGATACATTGATGATAGGTGGAGGAATGGCATACACATTCTTTAAAGCACAAGGATATGAAGTTGGAAATTCACTATGTGAACCAGATAAATGTGAATTAGCATTGAACTTAATGAAAAAAGCAGAAGAAAAAGGTGTAAAATTCTTATTGCCAATTGATACAAAGGTAGGAAAAGAATTTAAACCAGATACAGAAAGTAAAACAGTAGCTTGGACAGATATTCCAGAAGGATGGGAAGGATTTGATATTGGAGAAAAAACAATAGAAATGTTCAAGAATGAATTAAAAACAGCAAAAACAGTTGTATGGAATGGACCTTTAGGATTATTTGAATTTGACCAATTTGCAATTGGAACAAATGCAATTGCACATGCATTAGCAGAATTAGATGCTACAACAATAATTGGTGGTGGAGATTCGGCAGCAGCAGTTGAAAAAGCAGGATTGGCTGATAAAATGACACATATTTCAACAGGTGGTGGAGCTTCACTTGAATTCTTAGAAGGTAAAAAATTACCAGGAATTGAATGCTTACAAGATAAATAAAGGATGTAGAATATGAAAACAATACAATATCAAGTATATGACAAAGAAGGAAAATTAAGAAGATTAATAGATAAAAATAAAGAAAAGCAATTAAATGAAGATGAATGGCTTAATGGTGTAACGTGTTTTGTAATAAATGAAAAAGGAGAAGTTCTTATTGAAAAGCGAGTAAATAAAGGGCTTACTCCTGGAAAATTAGACCTATGTTCAGGACATGTTGACGGAGAGGAAACTCAAACACAAGCCATGGTAAGAGAATTAAAAGAAGAATTAGGAATACAATTAAAAGAGGCAGTAAATGTGGTAAAAATAACTCCAGATGCAGTGCCTTTGAAATTTGAAAGCTCAGGAAAGAATAAAAATTTCTTTATTACATTTTATTGCTTAAAAAGAAACAATTCTGATGTTGTATTTCAAAAAGAAGAAATAGACAAAATTGTTTGGTTACCATTAGAAGAAACATTTGAATTAATAAAAAGTGGAAGAACTAAATTTCCTAAAAATTACGATTATGAAAAAATCTTCAAAAAAGTAAGGAATGTTTATAATAATAAAGAAATAGGAAAGGTACAAAGATGATAGTAACATTATCAGGAGTAACAGGAACAGGAAAATCTTTTTTTAAGAATGTAATTTCACAAGAATTAAATTTTAAAAATCTAGTTATTGTAACAACTAGATCAAAAAGAACAGGCGAAATAGATGGAATAGACAAAGAATTTGTTAGTGAAGAAACATTTGAAAAATTAAAAAAAGAAAATAAAATAGTAGTAGATTTCGAATTTTTAGGCTCAAAATATGCATATAGAAAAGAAGATTTGAATTCGGACGCAAATCAAGTGACAGAAGTGCATTATAATACAATTTATGAGTTTAAGAAAAATGCACCTAATATATTTGCAATTTATATGGTACCAAAAGATTTAGAGAGGGCAAAACAAGAATTATGCAAAAGAAATTTACCAAAAGAAGTTGAACAAAAACGTCTAAAAGAAATAGATGAGCATATAAAAGAATATGAACATAATAAAGAATTGCAAAAACAATTTGATTATGTTTTTATAAATGACTATTCAGAAAAAGCAAAAAATGAATTGCTTGAAATAATTAGAAATAGGAGGTTAGAACAATGAGAAGAAAAGTGATAGCAGGAAACTGGAAAATGAATATGCTTCCAAATGAAACTATAGATTTCATTCAAGAATTAACACCATTAGTTAAAGATACAAAAAATGAAGTGATTTTATGTGTACCATATACTGATTTATTTTATGCATTATTACATGTTCAAGGAACTAATATAAAAATAGGAGCACAAAATATGCACTGGGAAGAAAAAGGTGCATATACAGGAGAAGTTTCAGCACCAATGTTAAAATCAATTGGAGTAGAATATGTAATAATAGGACATTCTGAAAGAAGGCAATATTTCGCAGAAACAGATGAAACAGTAAATAAAAAGATTAAATCAGCATTAGCACACGGATTAAAACCAATCGTATGTGTTGGAGAAACATTAGAACAAAGAGAAGCTGGAGAAACAGAAACAATTGTAACAAATCAAATAGCAAAAGCATTTGAAGGAATTGCATCAGAAAATTTAGAAAAAATTATAGTAGCATATGAACCAATATGGGCAATAGGGACAGGTAAAACAGCTACAAAAGAAGATGCAAATAACACAATTATGCAAATAAGAAAAAAATTGGCAGAAATATATGGACAAAATGAGGCAGAAGGAGTTATAATACAGTATGGTGGAAGTGTAAAATCATCAAATGCAAAAGAATTATTTGAAATGTCAGATATTGATGGAGGACTTGTAGGAGGCGCAAGTTTGAAAGCAGAAGAGTTCTCAAAAATAGTTAAATTTGATGACTAAAAGCTTAAAAAAATGCAGAAAGGGATGGAAATATGGAAACAAAACCAGTAATGCTAATGATATTAGATGGATTTGGAATAAATGATAAAAAAGATGGAAATGCTGTTAAATTAGCCAATACACCTAATATAGACAAACTAATGAAAAAATATCAAACAACTAAAATCTATACAAGTGGGTTAAAAGTTGGATTACCAGAAGGTCAAATGGGAAATTCAGAAGTAGGGCACACAAATATAGGAGCAGGTAGAATTGTATATCAAGAATTAACCAAAATAACAAAATCAATAGAAGATGGAGATTTCTTTGCAATTCCAGAATTTATTGAGGCGATAGAAAATTGTAAAAAATATAATTCAAAATTACACATATTAGGGCTTTTATCAGATGGTGGAGTTCATAGCCATATACGTCATCTATATGGACTACTAGAAATGGCAAAAAGAAGAGACTTTGAAAATGTATACGTACATTGTTTCTTAGATGGTAGAGATACACCACCTGCATCAGCAGAAGGATATATTACACAATTAGAAGAAAAAATGAGAGAAAAAGGAATTGGAAAAATTGCAAGTTTATCTGGAAGATATTATGCAATGGATAGAGATAAAAGATGGGATAGAGTTAAAAAATGTTATGATGCATTAGTAAACGGAGAAGGAAACAAATCAACATCTGCAACAATAGCAATAGAAGATTCATATCAAAAAGAAGTGTTTGATGAATTTGTAGAACCAACTGTAATATGCAATGGAGATACTCCTATTGCAACAATACAAGAACATGATTCTGTAATATTCTTTAATTTTAGACCAGATAGAGCTAGAGAAATAACAAGAGCAATAGTTGATAAAAACTTTGAAGATTTTGAAACAAAGAAAATGGATACTTATTTTGTATGTTTTACAAATTATGATGAAACAATGCCAAACGTAAAAATAGCATTCAAAAAAGAACCATTAGTAAATACATTTGGAGAAATAATTAGTAAAAATGGATTAACACAATTACGTATTGCAGAAACAGAAAAATACGCACATGTTACATTTTTCTTTAATGGAGGAGAAGAAAAACAATATCCTGGAGAAGACAGAATATTGGTGCCATCTCCCAAAGTTGCAACATATGATATGCAACCTGAAATGAGTGCAAGAGAAGTTACAGAAAAGGTTGTAGAAGCAATAAATGCTGACAAATATAATGCAATAATATTAAATTTTGCAAATCCAGATATGGTAGGACATACAGGAAGTTTACCAGCTGCAATAAAAGCAGTTGAAACAATTGACGAATGTGTAGGTAAAGTAGTAAATGCAATATTGGAACATCACGGAACAATGTTAATAACAGCAGACCATGGAAATTGTGAACAAATGATTGATTATAAAACAGGAGAACCTCATACAGCACACACAACAAATCCTGTACCATTAATATTAATAACAGAAAATGAAAATTTAAAAATAAAAGAAGGAAAACTAGCAGACCTAGCACCAACAATGTTAGAGTTATTAAATATTGAAAAACCAAAAGAAATGACAGGAGAAAGTATTCTAGTAAAATAAAGGGTGAATAAGTTGTTAAAAAATAGCAAAAGACTAAAAAAAATATATGAAGAAATCCAACAAAAGATATTTTATGCTGTTCCAGGAAAATGGGAAGAATTATATTTATATGCTTCAATAATAGATAGATTTGGAAAGGTACAAACAGGAGAAATGTATTTCTACTTTATGCCTAAAGGATTGTTAAAAAGAAAATTTGTAAATGTATATGAAGTACCAAACAAATATGATATTGAAGAAGATGAATATATGAAGCTTGTTGATTTATTATATGATGAGATAAAATTATTACGAGAAGAATTTGAGGATGAAAACCAAAAAGTATGGTCTAACATAACAATATCTATAAAAAATAATAGATTTAAAATAGAATATAATTATGATGATTTACTAGGAGGACAAAGTGAATATTATGCTCATCATATTTTCTGGAGGCAAAAATATTTACATATTGAACCACATGGAAAAAAGGAGAAAATAGCAGTAGAACAATATTTAAATAATAGAAGACCAAGTAGACTAAAAGATGAAGAATATGATGTTGGAATTTATCAAAAAATGCATGCAAACATAATAACATATGAAACAACAGATATTAAAGAAACTCAAAAAGTAGAATATCTTGTATTAAAACAAGAAGAGCCTAAAGTAAAAAACCAGATATTATGTAACAAATAATATCATGGAAAAATAAAAAAAAGAAAGGATGTATTTAAAATGAAAAATTATTTAGAAATTGAAAGCGTAGAAGCTTTAGAAGTATTAGACTCAAGAGGAAACCCAACTGTTCAAGTAACAGTAGAATTAATAGATGGTTCAGTTGGAACAGCAATGGTACCATCAGGAGCTTCAACAGGAGCATTTGAAGCAGTAGAATTAAGAGATGGAGATTCATCAAGATATATGGGAAAAGGTGTATTAAAAGCAGTTGAAAATGTAAATACAATAATAGCACCTGAACTAGAAGGAATGAATGCATATGACCAACCAGCAATAGATAAAACACTTATCGAATTAGATGGAACAGAAAATAAAGGAAAATTAGGAGCAAATGCAACATTAGGTGTATCTTTAGCAGTTGCAAAAGCTGCTGCAGAATCATTAGGAATGGAATTATATAAATATATTGGTGGAGTTAACGCAAAAACAATGCCAGTTCCAATGATGAACATCATGAATGGTGGAAAACATGCAGATTCAACATTAAGTGTGCAAGAATTTATGATTATGCCAGTTGGAGCAAAATCATTCAAAGAATGTTTACGTATGTGTGCTGAAATTTATCATACATTAAAGAAAGTATTAAAAGCTAAAGGTTTAGGAACAGGTGTTGGAGACGAAGGTGGGTTTGCACCAAATGTTAAAGATGAAGACGAAGCACTTAGCCTAATTGTAGAAGCAATTAAAGAAGCTGGATATAAACCAGGAGAAGAAGTTTGCTTAGCATTAGATTTAGCTGCAACAGAAATGTATGATGAAGCTAAGAAAATAGGAAAAGAAGGATGCTATCACTTCTGGAAAATAGGTGTTACAAAAACATGTGATGAAATGATAGATTTCATAGCTGATTTATGTGAAAGATATCCAATAATTTCTGTAGAAGATGGATTAGCAGAAGAAGATTGGAATGGATGGAAAAAACTAACAGATAGATTAGGAGAAAAAGTTCAATTAGTTGGTGACGATTTATTCGTAACAAATATTAAGAGATTACAAAAAGGTCTTGATTTAGGAGTTACTAACAGTATATTAATCAAATTAAACCAAATCGGAACATTAACAGAAACATTAGATGCAATAGAATTAGCAAAGAAAAACGGATACACAGCAGTTGTATCACATAGAAGTGGTGAAACAGAAGATACAACATTAGCAGATGTTGCAGTAGCTACAAATGCTGGTCAAATAAAAACTGGTGCACCATGTAGAACAGATAGAGTTGCAAAATACAACAGATTATTAAATATTGAAAATGAATTAGATGATATTGCAATTTATCCAGGAAGAAAAGGACTTAATAAATAAAAAAATAGTAAAAAGTACAAGAAAAAACTTGTACTTTTTTGTATTTAATGATATGATAGACACGAAAAAAATAAATACTAAAATGTGAAAGGAAGATAAATATGAAAATTTTAGTAACAGGAGCTAATGGAATGTTAGCTAAAGAAGTAAAAGAAAAATTCAGTAAAGAAAACGAAATAATAGCAACAGATGTTTCTGAATTAGATATCACAAATGAAAAAGCGGTAATGGAGTATGTAATGAATCTAAAACCAGAATATATTATAAATTGTGCAGCATATACTGCTGTAGATAAAGCAGAAGAAAATTATGAATTAGCAGACAAAATAAATGGAGATGGACCAGCAAATCTAGCAAAAGCTGCTAAAAGTGCTGGAGCAAAATTAGTACATATTTCAACTGATTATGTATTTGGAGGAGACTTAGATGTTTCTAAAGATTATAAAGAAGATGCCCCTAAAGCACCTGTAACAGCATATGGAAAAACTAAATTACGTGGTGAACAAGGAATTGAAGAAAATATGGAAGAATACTATATTTTCAGAACAGCATGGCTATATGGAGTTGGTGGAAATAATTTTGTGAAAACAATGACAAAATTAGGTTCAACAAGAGATGAGATAAATGTAGTAGCAGATCAACACGGAAGCCCTACATATGCAAAAGATTTAACAGAAATAATATATCAAGCAATAGCTAAAAAAATACCTTATGGTATATATAATGCTACAAATGAAGGATATACAACATGGTATGAATTTACAAAAGAAATACTCGCAGAACAAGGAATTAACTGTAAAGTAAATCCTGTAACAACAGAAGAATATATAGAAATGATGAAAATTACACAAGCAAAAAGACCATTTAATTCTCAAATGTCAAAAGCAAAACTAGAAGCATGTGGAATTAAAATTCCAGATTGGAAAGATGGTTTAAAAAGATATCTTGAAGAAACAAAAAATATAGAACAAACAATGGAAAAGTAGAAAGGAAGTTTTATTATGAAAAATAGAAAAGGAATAATCTTAGCAGGAGGAAGTGGAACAAGACTATACCCACTAACACTTGCAATTTCAAAACAAATTATGCCAGTATATGACAAACCAATGATTTATTATCCATTATCAATGTTGATGTTATCAAATATTAGAGATGTATTAATCATATCTACTCCTAGAGATGTAAAAGTATTTGAAGAATTATTAGGAGATGGCTCTAAATGGGGAATGAAATTTAGCTATGCAGTTCAGGATAAACCAAGAGGATTGGCAGATGCCTTTATAATAGGTGAAGAATTTATTGGTGATGATGATGTAGCAATGGTTCTAGGAGATAATATATTTTTTGGACAAAGTTTAACAGAAAAACTAGAAAGAGTATCAAATGAGCATGATTTCGCAACAATATTTGGATATCCTGTAAAAGACCCTAGAGCATATGGCGTTGTAGAAATGGATAAGAACAATAATGCTATATCACTTGAAGAAAAGCCAGAAAACCCTAAATCAAATTTATGTGTGCCTGGATTGTATTTCTATCCAAATGATGTAGTACAAATTGCAAAACAAGTTAAACCATCTGCAAGGGGCGAAATAGAAATAACAGCAGTTAATGAGGAATATTTAAGACAAAAAAGACTAAAAGTAGAAAGACTTGGTAGAGGATTAGCTTGGCTTGATACTGGAACACATTCTGATTTATTAGAAGCTGCTAATTTTGTAAAAACAATAGAAAATAGACAAGGAATGCAAGTTTCATGCCCAGAAGAAATTGCATACAGAAAAAAATGGATTGATAAAGATAAATTATTAGAAATAATAAAACCATTTTTAAAAACTGAATATGGAAAATATTTAAAGAATTTAGCTGAAGGAAAAATTCTTTAATAGAGGTGAAACATAAAATATGAATAATTTTGTCAAAATGGATGTAGCAATAGAGATATTAGCTGATAAAATGTCAAAAGTAACAATGCAGTTTTATGATACTGGAAGTGAGGCTTACTATAACGAAATGAATAGACTTACAGATGAAAGAGACCAACTATATAGTGGGGACATTAATGTTATGGATAAGATTATAAATGTTTATGGGGAAGAATTAAAAAATGAATGGAATAATAGACTTGACTGAGCAATATAAACTTTCTGAAAAACAACATCAAGAAATATTTAATGTTATTAAAAAAATGGTTTTTAGTAATGCAAGACCTGTCGAAAAACCTACAGCGATAATAGTAGGAGCTCAACCTGGTGCTGGAAAAGGTTCTTTAATAGGATATTCTAAAAGCACTTTCCCTGATAATAATATTGTAATTATTACAACAGATGATTATAAGCCATTTCACCCTAATGCAGGGGAGATTGCAATAAAACATCCTACAAAATATTGTGAAATTGTAGAAAAAGATAGTGCCAATTGGACTAATGAAATATTAAATTATGCTATAGAAAACAAATATAATTTTATATTTGAATGTACTTTAAGAAATGAAAGAATTTTAAATAGAATAAAAGAGTTAAGGGAAAATAATTTTCAGGTAATAATTAGAGTACTTGCTGTATCTTATATTGAGAGCTTATTATCAGCATATGAGAGATATGAGAAGCAGATAGAAGCACGAGCATGGGGAAGATTTTTTAATCCGGTTAGTTACAACGAAACCTATAAAAGCATACCAAGTGTTGTGCAAACAATAGAACAAAATGAATGTTGTGATATTTTAGAAATATATAAAAGAGGAAATGAAGTTAAAAAGCCTATCTTAATATATGGGAATTATAGAAAAATGCATGTAGAACATGAATTTGAGTATCAGACTGCAAAAGAGGCAATAATAAAAGCTAGAAATGAAGATTTAAACAAAATTGAAAATGTTGTAGAAAGATTTTCTAAAATAAAAGAAAGTTTTAATAGAAGGCAAACTACCTTGGAAGAAAAAGAAGGGTTAAAACAATTAGAAGAAATAATTAATAATTATTAGAAAAACATAGAAAGAAGGATAAAAATGGGAAAATTTAAAAGAATAGATACTTTAATAGATGGAGTATGTATAATAGAACCAACAGTCTTTGGAGATAATAGAGGATATTTTATGGAGACATACAGCAAAGCTGATTTTGCTGAAATAGGTTTAGATTATGATTTTGTTCAAGATAATCAATCAAAATCTAAAAAAGGTGTTTTAAGAGGTTTACATTTCCAAAAAGAAAATACACAAGCCAAACTAGTAAGATGTATTAAAGGTGAAGTATTTGATGTAGCAGTAGATTTACGTCCAGGAAGCAAAACATATGGAAAATGGGAAGGAGTAATCCTAACTGAAGAAAATAAAAAAATGTTTATGATTCCAAAAGGATTTGCACATGGATTTTTAGTATTATCAGATGAAGCAGAATTTGCTTATAAATGTGATGATATATACAATCACGAAGCAGAAGGTGGTTTAAAATTTGATGACCCAGATATAGGAATAGAATGGCCAATGGGAGACTTAAAACCAGAAGATTTATTAACATCTGAAAAAGATACAAAATGGCCATCATTAAAAGAATTAAAAGCAACAAATCTATTTGAAAATTTAAAATAAAGGAGCATTGAAAATGAAAAATATAATAGTAACAGGAGCAGCAGGATTTATAGGAGCAAATTTCGCAGAATATTTTGTAAATAAACATCCTGACTATAACATAATAGTAGTAGATAAATTAACATATGCAGGAAATTTAGCAAATTTAGATAAGGTGAAAGATAAAATTACATTTATACAAGCTGATATATGTGATTTTGAAAAAATGCAAGAAATATTTGAAAAATATCAAGTTAATGGAGTTATTCATTTTGCGGCAGAATCACATGTTGACAATAGTATAAAAACACCATTTGTATTTACAAAAACAAATGTATTAGGAACACATACATTGTTAGAAGCAGCTAGAAGAGCATGGGGAGAAGGCTCAGAAAACAAATTCGTACACATTTCAACAGATGAAGTATATGGTGCGTTAGGAGAAACAGGATATTTTACAGAAACATCTCCAATCCAACCAAGTAGCCCATATTCAGCATCTAAAGCAAGTTCAGACTTAGTTGCACTAGCATATCATACAACCTATAAAATGAATGTAACTGTAACAAACTGTTCAAACAATTATGGACCATATCAACACAATGAAAAATTAATTCCTCATATGATTAAATTAGCTCTAAATAACGAAAAATTACCTGTATATGGTGAAGGAAAAAATATCAGAGATTGGTTATATGTAGAAGACCATTGTAAAGCAATAGACATGGTATTCCATAATGGTAGAGCAGGAGAAAGATATAATATAGGTGGACATAATGAAAAGAGAAATATAGAAATAGTAAGACTTATATTAAAACGTTTAGGAAAATCAGAAGATTTAATTGAACATGTTGCTGATAGAAAAGGACATGATTACAGATATGCAATAGACCCAACAAAAATAAAAACAGAATTAGGATGGGAACCTGAAACAAAATTCGAAGATGGAATTGTAAAAACTATAGATTGGTATTTAGCAAATCCAAATTGGTTAAAATAATGTAAGACTGGAGGTATAGTTTACTATACCTCTAAAATTATAATAGAGGGAAAGAGAAAAAATGGAACTAATAGAAAAAATAGAAACTGATTTAAAAGAAATATTATCAGAAAAAAGATATAAGCATTCGATAAGTGTAATGAATATGGCAGAAGAACTTGCTAGAGTTTATGGAGTTGATGTTGTGGATGCTAAAATCGCTGGTCTATTACATGACAATGCTAAAGAAATGTCTGAAGAAGAAATGTTAAAATATGCAGAAAAAAACAATATTGAAGTAACTGAATTCGAAATGTTAAATGCTAAAATATTGCATGGAAAAATAGGGGCAGATATAGCAAGAAAAAAATACGGTATTAGTGAACAAATTGCAAAAGCAATAGAATATCACACAACAACAAATCCAGAAATGGATATACTTGCAAAAATAATATATATATCAGATAAAATAGAATTAACAAGAAAAGTAGAAGCATTTGATTTAGATGCAGAGAGAAAGCTAGCTAAAGAGGACTTAGATAAGACTTTATTGCTTATAATTGATAATACTACTAAATATTTAATAGATAATAATAAAATGATAGCAGTTGAAAGTATAGAAACTAGAAATAAACTTCTTAATCTTGCCAAAAAATAAAAAAAGTAATATAATAAATACATTAAAGGAGAAAAATATGCCAAGATTTTTTGTTAAAAACGAACAAGTAGAAAAAAATACAATAAGAATAATAGGAGAAGATATAAAACACATAAAAAATGTACTTAGAAAGCAGATTGGTGAACATATAGAAATATGTAATCAAGACAATGAAAAATCATACATATGTAAAATCGAAGAGATAGAAGACACAAGTATTTTAACTAAAATTATAGAAGAATTACAGAGCTATGAAAATAAAATAGAAGTTGATATATATCAAGGACTACCCAAAGCAGACAAGATGGAATTAATAATCCAAAAATCAGTTGAATTAGGTGCGAATGCAATTATTCCAGTAGCAATGAAAAGATGTGTAGTAAAAATAGATTCAAAAGATGAATCTAAAAAAATAGCAAGATGGCAAAAGATTGCAGAAAGTGCCGCAAAACAAAGTGGAAGAAACACAATACCTGAAATAAAAAATATAGTCAATATAGAAGAAATCACTAAACTGATTAAAGAATATGACATTGTAATAGTTGCATATGAAAATGAAAAAAATAACACAATAAAACATGAACTAGTAAGCCTAAAAGAACATATTAGATTAAGTGATAAAATAAAGATTGCAGTTATTGTTGGACCAGAAGGCGGTTTAGAAGAAAAGGATGTTGAAATATTAAAGCAAAATGGAGCAAAAATTGTAACATTAGGAAATAGAATATTAAGAACAGAAACAGTTGCATTAAATGTACTTAGTATTATAATGTATGAATTAGAGCAAACTGTTTAAGGAAAGGGTTAAAAATGGAAAAAATTAAAAACATACTAACACAAAATATAGTGTTAAATTTAACATATGCAATAATAACTGTAATATATTTTATATTATTTAGTACACAATATTCAAAATTTAGTGGAGGTAATCTGACATACTATATGCATATTTCTAGTTTATTCTTTCTAGCAATATCTATTATAATTATGGAAATTGCATTTAAAAAGTCAGATACACTAACATTCATAAACGGCATAGAATTTTTAGCTATGGCAGTATTTATATTACTAACTCAGCATATGTCAAGACTATTAAAACAAAGTGTTCAATTTTATACATTAGCTGGTGCAAATTTTATAGCTATATACTATATATTAAAATCAACAATATTATATACTAAAGGACAACAAGAAAAATTAAACAGTTTAAGTGATATAAAAGAAATTGTAAAAGATGAGCCAATAAAGAAGGCATCTAAGAGAAAAAATAAAAAAGAAGGAAAATAGAAATGATAAAAAGTATGACCGGTTATGGAAAAAGTTGTTTATCCATAAATTCACGAGAATATCAAGTAGAAATAAAAACAGTAAATCACAAATTCATAGATACAAGCATAAGAATGCCAAGAGTTATTAGTTATTTGGAAGATGATGTAAGAAAATTAATTACATCAAAATTAAAGAGAGGAAAAGTGGATGTATTAATAACATTTGAGAATTTTAACAAAGAGGCTAATGAAGTAAAAATAAACAAAGAACTTGCTAAAGTTTATATAGAAAGTTTTAAAAAATTGGCAGAAGAAGAGAATTTGTCAACAAATATAGAAGTAACAGAAATTACAAAATTACCAGATGTATTAATAGTAAAAAACAAGATAGATGAAGAACAGATAAAATCTGAATTATTACAAGTGGTAGAAGAGGCAGTAAATAACTTAATAGAAATGAGAAAAAACGAAGGAAACAAAATCTCAACAGATATATTAGGAAAAATAACGCAAATAGAAGAGAAAAATGAAGAAATTTTCGGCTTATCTACTGGACTTATTAACGAATATGTAGTAAAATTAGAAACAAGGATAAAAGAATTGTTACAAACAGAAGAATTAGATAAATCAAGATTAATGCAAGAAATTGTAATATATGCAGATAAATGTTCTGTTGAAGAAGAGGTTACGAGATTAAGAAGTCATATTTCTCAATTAAGAGAATTGATAGGCTCAAATGAACCTACTGGAAAGAAAATGGATTTTCTAATTCAAGAAATGAATAGAGAAACAAACACAATAGGTTCAAAAGCAAATAATCTTGAAATAACTAATAAAGTAGTAGACATTAAAACTATATTAGAAGACATAAGAGAACAAGTTCAGAATATAGAATAATATCATAGAAAGGGTGATAAAAAATGCAATTAGTAAATATAGGTTTTGGTAATATAATAGCTGCAAATAAAATAGTAGCAATAGTAAGTCCAGATTCAGCTCCAATAAAAAGAATGATACAAGAAGCTAAAGATGGAAAAACAGCTGTTGATGCTACTTGTGGAAGAAGGACTAGAGCTGTATTGATAATGGATTCTGGACATATAATATTGTCTGCAGTACAACCAGAAACAGTAGCTGGAAGAGTTGATAAAGACATAACACCTGCACCAGTAGTTGCAGAAGAATAAAAGATTATGATATGAATGGAGGCGATTTAAAATGATGGTAAAACCAAGTGTTCAAGAGTTGCTAAAAAAAGCAAAGAACAGATATGAATTAGTAATAGCAACATCAAAAAGAGCAAGACAAATAGCAAATGGAGCAGAAGTAAAAACAAAAGTAAAAGAAGAATCACCAGTAACTCTTGCTGCTAATGAAATTGCAGAAGGTGAAGTAGAAATCATTGAACCAGATGAAGCAAAAGAAGATGCAATAGAAAGAGGAGAAGAATAGTGTTAGTAATATTATCAGGAGTATCTGGAGCAGGAAAAGATACAATAAAAAAAGAATTAATGCAAAGAATGCCTAATATTGTTACATTGCCATCTTTTACTTCAAGAGAAATGAGACTTGGAGAAGTTGAAGGTGACCATTATCATTTTATAAGCAAAGAGGAATTTGAAGAAAAAATTCGTAAAGGTGACTTTTATGAATATGATTTACATCATGGAAACTATTATGGAACTTCAAGAGAACTTATGGGCAATAAAATAAAAGAAGGTAAAATAATAGTAAAAGATATAGAAGTAAATGGAACTGAAAATCTTTTAAAAATATTAGGTAATGATACAAGAATAGTAACAATCTTTTTAAAAGTTGAAAAAGAAGAATTAAAAAAACGTCTAATCGAAAGAGGAGATAACATTCAAGATATTGAAGTTAGACTTGGCAGATTAGAATATGAAGAGGATAAAATCAAACTTTATGACTATGTTATTAAAAATGATGATTTTGAGAAAACTGTTCAAGTTATTATGACTATTATTGAAAATGAAAAAAGATTAGAGGATGAAAAATTGGAAGGATAGGAATACCTATTCTTTTTTTTGTTTTATATATTATATAGATACATTTAGAAATTAATATTATATTGTTTTTTATACCTTGGTGTCGCAATCTTCATAATAAAAGATTTATATGTAGATTGCTCCATATCGCATTCGCTTCGCTCATTTGATCGCTTACGCGGTATTTCAAAACAATATAATATTAATTTCTAAAATATGCATAATTTAACTAAAGTTTATATATTGCTTTTCAAAATAAAGTTGACCAAAAGTTAGAATTATGGTAATATATATACATATTTAATCTAAAATTTTATATTCAATTTTTTTCTTGTAATTCATGAATCCCACTAATAAGAAATGGAGGATTGATAGATTGCCAATAATTTCACAATTCTATGGAATAATAATCACAATGTATGTAAATGAAGAAAAACACCATAAGCCACATATACATATTCGATATAATGAGTATAAAGAAGTTATGGACTTTGATGGGAATATTACAAGATGAAAATGATTATTTTAAAATAGAACCATTAAAATAAGGGGGAATAATTAATGAGAGATAGCTATGAAACGCCAGACATATTAGGGGTAAAAGCGTTAGATAATTATTTGATTTATCTTAAATTTAAGACAAATGAAGAGAAAATATATGATATGAAAAAATTAATAAATGAAAATAAATTTTACAATAAACTTAAAGACAAAGACTACTTTAAAGATGTAAAAATAAGAGGGGACTCAATAGAGTGGGAAAATGGAGAAGATGTTGCTCCTGAAAATTTATATTATGATAGTATAAATATTAATGAAGTTAAAGAAGATATAAAAGAATTAGATTAAATATAGAAGAGCTATAACAATATATAAAATAGCTCTTTTATTTTTTGTACCAAAATAATGCAAAAAAACAAAAAATATGATAAGATATAATCGAAAATACGAAAAGGAGGCTTCTAATCAAACATGATAGCAGAAATAATAATAAACAGAACAGCAAAAAGATTAAACCGAACATTTGATTATAAAGTGCCTATAGAATTAGAAGAACTAATAATGATAGGAAGTACAGTACTTGTACCATTTGGAAAATCAAGTACACTAGAAGAAGGATATGTTGTAGGAATAAAAGAAAATACGACATATGAAGTAAAAGAAATTATAAAAATAAAACATAATTTAACAGAAAAACAAATAGAACTTGCTAAATGGATGGCAAAACGATATTTCTGTAATGTATCAGACTGTATCAAACAAATGTTAACGCCAGGAACTAAAAGCAAAAAGGCAGAAAAAAACATACAAGATAAAACAATTAATGCAGTATATTTAAAAAAAGAAATTGATGAAATTCAATTTGACATAGAAATAGGAAAAATCAAATCAGAAAAGCAGAAAAAGATATTACAATTTTTAAAGAGTAATGAAGGTGCAACAGTACCAGAAATAGAATTGTTTACAGATGGAAGTAGAGCAATAGTAAAAACATTAGAAAAAAATGGTTATGTAGAAATTATAGAAAAGAAAATAGAAAGAAATCCTCTTGCAAATAAGAAAATTGAGAAAACAGAAAATCTAACACTTACAGATGAACAACAAAATGCTTATAATAAAGTAGCATTAGATATAACAACTAATAGTTATGAGCAACTTTTACTATATGGAGTAACAGGTTCAGGAAAAACAGAAGTTTATTTGCAATTAATAGGTAAAGCATTAGAGCAAAATAAAACAGCAATTGTACTAGTACCAGAAATATCATTAACACCACAGATGATAGATAGATTTATAGCACGCTTTAATAAAGACGAGATTGCCGTTTTACACAGTAAACTATCCATAGGCGAGCGATATGATGAGTGGAACAAAATAAAGGAAGGAAAAGCCAAAATAATCATTGGTGCAAGGTCTGCAATATTTGCACCAACAGAAGATATTGGAATAATCATAATCGATGAGGAACATGATAGTTCATATAAATCAGAAGCGGTTCCTAAATATGATGCAAAAGAAATAGCAAAGAAAATAGCTAAAGAAAATAATTGTCCACTAGTATTAGGAAGTGCTACTCCAGATTTGGTTACATATTATAAAACACAACAAGGAAAAATAACTTTATTAGAATTAACTAGAAGAGCTAACAATTCAAAATTACCAGAAGTAGAAATAGTAGACCTAAAAATGGAACTTGCAAATGGAAATAGGTCAATGCTAAGTGTAAAATTGCATGATGAAATAGAACAAAATTTAAAAGAACATAGACAAACAATTTTGTTTTTAAATAGAAGAGGCTTTTCAACTTTTATAATGTGTAGAGAATGTGGTTATACTGTAAAATGTAAAAATTGTAATATAAGTATGACATATCATAAAACAGAAAATAAATTAAAATGCCATTACTGTGGATATGAAGAAAATGTAGTAACAATTTGTCCAGAATGCCATAGTGATAAAATTAGATATTTTGGAACAGGAACGCAAAAGCTTGAGCAAGAGATAAATAAAATATTTCCAGGAGCATCTACTATAAGAATGGATATAGATACAGTAACAAAGAAAAATTCTCATGAAGAAATATTAAATAAATTCAAGAACGAAAATATAGATATTTTAATAGGAACACAAATGGTTGTAAAAGGACATCATTTTCCAAATGTAACATTAGTTGGCGTAATTGCTGCAGATAGTAGTTTAAATATAGATGATTATAGAGCAAATGAACGAACATTCCAAATTTTAACTCAAGTTGCAGGTAGAGCCGGCAGAGAACAACTAGATGGAAAGGTAGTAATACAAACTTATAATCCAGATAATTTTAGTATTATATGTGCACAAAAACAAGATTATGAAATGTTTTATAATATAGAAATTGCATTAAGAGAACAGTTGAAATATCCGCCATTTTGCGATATAATATTAATTGGGTTTAATAGCCTATCAGAAAAGGAGTTAATTGATGCATCTACTAAAATTTATAACTACTTAAAAACTAATTTAAATGGACAAGAATTTAACGTGCTAAAGCCTATGCCTTCTCCTATTGATAAGATTCAAAATAGGTATAGATGGAGAATTATTATAAAGGGGAATATGACAGAAGCGGCTAATAATATTTTAAATACTTGTTTAAGAAAGTTTTATAATTCAAATTATAAGAGCACTAGAGTTACAGTAGATGTTAATCCAAATAATATGATTTAATAGTTGAAAAAATAATTACAATTTTGGACTGCATCAATTAGAAAGAGAAAGGTAAGGGAATAGAAATGGCAATAAGAAATCTAAGATATGAGAAAGATGAAATACTAAGAAAAAAATCTAGAGAAGTTGAAGTGATTGATGATAAAATTCAGACATTAATAGATGATATGATTGATACAATGTATAAATATAATGGGGTAGGATTATCAGCAGTACAAGTTGGTATTCTAAAAAGAGTAGTAGTTATAGATATTGATGATGGAAATGGAGTTATAACTTTAATTAACCCTAAAATAACTAAAACTAAAGGAGAACAAGAGGTTGAAGAAGGTTGCTTAAGTTTCCCTAATCAATATGCTAAGATGATTAGACCTAAAGAAGTTACAGTTGAAGCCTTAGATAGAAGCGGAAAGAAAATAACAATTAAGTCTAAAGATTTATTAGCTCAAGCAATTGCACACGAATGTGACCACCTTGATGGAATTGTTTTTATTGATAAAATAATACCTGGAACATTAGAACATGTTGAACCAGAAAAGAAGTAAAAAAAATGTCAAAAAATATTGTAAAGAAAAAATATTATTGATATAATAGCATACAGAAATACTAAAAAACTGAAAGGTTGGAGATAAAATGAAAAAAAACAAAAGAATTGCTGTGATTGTTATAATATTAGTTATTATAGGAATAATATTTGTAATCAATAAAATGATTGGAAATAAGAATAGTAATATTCAAGAGCTTTCAAAGATATATGAAGAATTAAGTTCTAGTCAAACATATCAGTTTGAATGGGAACAAAATAGTAACAATAAAACGATTATAGATAAAGATGGTGACAAAACATTAATAGACCAATATTCAAAAGATGAAGACTCTACAACTCAAATCCACACTAAAACATTAATAAAGGAAAATAGTACTTATTTGATTTTACCAGACAGAAAAGAATATTATGTCTATGAAGGAAATAATGTAGACCAAACTTTTTTGACCGATGGAATTAAAGAAATAATGAACAAAGAATATACCAAAGGAAGTGAAAAAGTAAGAGGTAAAAAATATAATTATGAAGAATATAATGGAAGTTCAATGTTTTTACTATCTAATTCTTTGAATTTGGATACAAATGATGTAAAAACCAGATTTTACTTTGATAAAAAAGGAAATTTAGTATATATAAAAACATTATATGGTGAACAACACGAATTGCTAAAAGTTAATTTAACTAAAGAAGTGGATAGTTCAGTATTTGAAATACCAGCAGACTATGCTGAAAATTAAAAAGGTATAACAAGTTTAAAAAACTTTTTATATAAATTCAAAAGAAATTTTAAAAAATCAAAAGAAGGAGTGAAAAAATATGTCAGTAAACAGATTTGTTTTAAATGAAACATCATATTTTGGAAAAGGAGCAAGAGAAGAATTACCAGAAGAAATTCGTAAAAGAAAATTTAATAAGGTATTAGTAGTAACAGATAAAGCATTATTTGAGTGCGGAGTAACAGCAAGAGTAACAGAAGTTTTAGATAGAGCTGGAATATCATATGAGGTATATTCAGAAGTAAAACCAAACCCAACAATCAAAAATGTATTAGATGGTGTAGAAGCATGTAAAAGAGCATGTGCAGATGTTATAGTTGCAGTTGGTGGTGGTTCAAGTATAGATACTGCTAAAGGAATATCAATTGTTATGACAAACCCAGACAGAGCAGATATAGTATCATTAAATGGTGCATCAAATACAGAAAATAGAGGTATGCCAATAATAGCATTACCTACAACTTCAGGAACAGCAGCTGAAGTAACTATAAATTATGTAATAACAGATGAAGAAAGAGAAATAAAAATGGTATGTGTTGATCCACATGATGTTCCAATATTAGCAATTGTAGATTCAGATTTAATGGCATCTATGCCAAAGTCAATTGCATCAGCAACAGGAATGGATGCATTAACACATGCAGTAGAAGGATATATCACAAAAGCACATAACACAATGTCAGATATGTTCCATATGCAAGCAATAAAATTAATTTTTAAATATTTACCAGCAGCTGTAAATGAAAAAGATGAAGAAGCAGTTGAAATGATGGGATTAGCACAATATATTGCAGGAATGGGATTCTCAAATGTGGGGTTAGGAATTGTTCATTCAATGGCACATCAATTGGGAGCTGTTTATGATACACCACATGGTTTAGCAAATGCAATATTATTACCAACAGTTATGAGATTTAACGGAGAGGACCCTGCAACAGCACAAAGATTTAGAGAAATCTTATGTGAAATTGGTAGACCAGATGCAGCACATTTAAATGATCAAGACGTTATAAATACTTTTGTATGGATGATTTCTGAACTTTCTAAATCTGTTGGAATTACTCAAACTGTTAGAGAGGTTGGAGCAAGAGAAGAAGATTTCGGAATGTTAGCTGATAAAGCTATGCAAGATCCTTGCAAACCAGGTAACCCAAGAGAAGTTTCAAGAGAAGACTTTATAGAATTATTTAGAAGAGCATTTTAACTAGTAAAAAATTCTTTAGCTCAGCTAGAGAATTTTTTTGAAACACTTGCAATTCACATAATAATATGATAATATATTGGCATAATAATAAAAACGAAGAAAAAGAAGAGTACATTTATACTTATTTAGTAGAGAAAAGAAGCCATAGGCTGAAAGCTTCTTAAACAAAGGTAGATGGAAGGTAGCTTTGGAGTTGATAATCTGACAATAAACTTAAGATTATCCGTATGCTGCGTTAAAGCAAAATAAGATGTTATCAAAAAGCAAATAGATAATAATTAAGGTGGTACCGTGAGATATAAACTCGCCCTTATGCAAATAAGCATATAGGCGAGTTATTTTTTTGGATATCCAGAAAGGAGCTAACAGTATGTTGAAAATCAAAACCAAAAAACAAGGAGCAGAATTGATAAGTATACAGCATAACGGAAAAGAAATGTTATTTGATGGAAAAGCATTTTGGAACCGTCAATCACCAATACTATTTCCAATAGTAGGGCAAATAAAAGACTCAAAAACAAAAATAGAAGGACAAATATATGAAATGTCACAACATGGATTTGCAAGAGATATGGAATTTGAACAAATTGAAGAAAAGCATTATGTATTAACATATAATGAAGAAACACTAAAAAAATATCCATATAAATTCGAATTACATGTAATATATCAAATAACGGAAGACACTCTACAAGTAGAATATCAAGTAAAGAACATAGATAATAAAAAGATTTATTTTGGATTAGGAGGACATCCAGCATTTAGTTGTGATTATAGCACAGAAAAATATGAAATAGCTTTTGAGGAAAAAGAAGATAAAATAGAATTCTTAAAACTAAAAAATGGATTAATAGATACAGAAAAAGCAAACAATATTTTAGAAAATAACAAAATACATCTAACAGCGAACATATTTGATAATGATGCAATAATAATGAAAAATATAAAATCAAATAAAGTTATTTTGCAAAATAGGGAAACAAATCAAAAAATATTAGGATTTGATTTTACGGACTTCCCATACTTAGCGCTGTGGTCAAAAAAAGGAGCTCCTTTCGTCTGTATAGAACCATGGCAGAATACAGCAGACAAGATAGATAGTAATCAGATTTTTAAAGATAAAGAAAATATAAAACAATTAGAACCAAATGAAATATTTTCTTGTAAGTATAAAGTGAAATTTTATTAAAAGGAGACGGTAAAAATGAGTGAAAGAAAATTAAATGACAAATACAATCCAAAAGAATTTGAAGAAAAATTATATGATGAATGGGAACAAAAAGGCTATTTTAAGCCATCAATGGATAAAACAAAAGAAAGTTATTGTATAGTAATGCCACCACCAAATGTAACAGGAAAATTACACATGGGTCATGCATTAGATGATACATTACAAGATGTGCTAATAAGATATAAAAGAATGTGTGGATATAACACATTATGGATTCCAGGAACAGACCATTCAGCAATAGCAACAGAGGTAAAAGTTGTAGAAAAAATGAAAAAAGAAGAAGGCTTAACAAAAGCAGATATAACAAGAGAACAATTTTTAGAAAGAGCTTGGGCATGGACAAAAGAATATGGCGGAACAATCCAAAAACAACAACGTAGACTCGGATGTTCATGTGATTGGGACCGTACAAGGTTTACAATGGATGAAGGTTTATCAGAAGCCGTTTTAGAACAATTTGTCAACTTATATAATAAAGGATTAATTTATAAGGGAACAAGAATGATAAACTGGTGTCCATCATGCCATACATCAATATCAGATGCAGAAGTAGAATTTGAAGAAGAAGCATCACATTTATGGCATATTAGATATCAAATAAAAGGCACAGATAAATATGTAATAGTTGCAACAACAAGACCTGAAACAATGCTTGGAGATACAGCAGTAGCAGTACATCCAGATGATGAAAGATATAAAGATATTGTAGGAAAAACATGTATTCTCCCAATAATGAATAAAGAAATTCCAATAATTGCAGACGACTTTGTAGAAAAAGACTTTGGAACAGGTTGTGTAAAAATCACTCCAGCACATGATATGAATGACTATCAAGCAGGACTAAGAAATAATTTGGAAATTGTAGAAGTATTTGATGATAGCTCAATAATGGGAAATTTAGTTCCAGAATATAAAGGTTTAACAACATTAGAAGCACGTAAATTAATAGTTAAAAAGTTAGAAGAGATAGGAGCACTTGTAAAAACAGAAGACTATACTCACAATGTAGGAAAATGCTATAGATGTCACAATACAATAGAACCAAGAATATCTGAGCAATGGTTTGTAAAGATGAAAGAACTTGCAGAACCTGCAATAAAAGCAGTAAAAGAAGATGATATTAAGTTTATTCCAAAAAGATATGAAAAAACATATTTTAACTGGATGGAAAATATTCAAGATTGGTGTATCTCTCGTCAATTATGGTGGGGACACAGAATTCCTGCATATTATTGTGACGAATGTGGACATATAAATGTAAGTAAAACAGCGCCAGAAAAATGTGAAAAATGTGGTTCAACAAAATTACATCAAGATGAAGACTCATTAGATACATGGTTCAGTTCTGCATTATGGCCATTTTCAACATTAGGTTGGCCACATGAAACAGAAGACTTAAAAACATTTTATCCAACAAATGTATTAGTAACAGGGTATGACATAATATTTTTCTGGGTTGCAAGAATGATTTTTTCAGGTTTAGAATTAATGAAAGAAAAGCCATTTAGTGACATTTTGATACATGGAATAGTAAGAGATAGCCAAGGTAGGAAAATGTCAAAATCATTAGGAAACGGAATTGATCCATTAGATATAGTTGATAAATATAGTACTGATGCATTAAGATTTTCATTATTATATGGAACTTCTGCTGGAAATGACATTAAATACATGCCAGAAAAACTAGATCAGGCATCAAATTTTGCCAATAAATTATGGAATGCATCAAAATTTGTAATTAATTCATTAGATGATGACATTAAAGAAGAAGCAGATTTAAGAGTTGAAGATAGATGGATACTAAATAAATTAAACAATTTAATAAAAACTGTATCACAAAATATCAATGACTATGACTTAGGTGTAGCACTTGAAAATATTTATAATTTCATCTGGAATGAATTCTGTGACTGGTATATAGAAATGGCTAAATCAAGACTATACAGCGAAAATAAGCAAGAAAAAGCACAAGTATGTTATGTATTGAATTATGTACTTAGAAACAGCTTAAAATTGTTACATCCATTTATGCCATTTATAACATCAGAAATATATTCTAAATTAGTAAATCCTGATGATAAAGATTTAATGGTTTCAGATTGGCCAGAAGTAAATACTTCAGTAGAATATGATACAAGTAAAGATTTCATTGAAAACTTAAAAGATGTTATAACACAAATTAGAAATGTTAGAGCAAATATGAATGTTCATCCAAGCAAAAAAGCAAATTTAATTTTTGTTACAACTGAATATAAAAATGATATTGAACAATCTAAAGCATTTATTGAAAAATTGGGATTTGCAAATGAAATTACAATTCAAGATAATAAAGATAATATACCACAAAATGCTATTTCAATCATTTCAAATGGAATGGAAGTTTATATTCCTTTTGAAGAATTAGTTGACGTTGAAGAAGAGAAAAAACGTCTTGAAGATGAAAAGAAAAAAGTTGTAGCAGAAATCGAAAGAGCAAGTAAGATGTTAGCTAATCCGGGATTCGTTAATAAAGCACCAAAAGCTAAAATAAACGAAGAAAAAGCAAAGCTAGATAAATATCAAGAGATGTTAAAAAGTATTGAAGAAAGACTAAAATAAAAAGAATTAGAGGATGCTTAAATTAGCATCTTCTTTTTGTGTATGATTAGTTCTATTTAGAGGATTTTCTGCATATTATAATTTAGTATAGAAAATTTATATACGAAAGGATGAAAAATATGATAGATGAAAGAAAAAGTATGAATATGAATGTAAATCCTAATATAGTACAAAACTTAGTCTTAGAAAATAGAGGAAAGCTGAGTGTATCTGGAGTAAATGATGTATTAAGTTTTGATGACCAAGTAGTAATGGTTGACACAGAATTAGGATTACTAACAGTAAAGGGCGAAAACATTAGAATTAATAAATTAAGCTTAGACACAGCAGAAGTTATAATAGAAGGAGACATTTCAAGTTTAGCATATAGTCAAAATAAACAAGAGAAAAGTGCAGGAACAATATTAAGTAAAATATTCAAATAGGAAGGCAAAAAGTATGGCTCAAAATCAAGCATATTTATTTTTAGTTTTTTCATTAACAGGTATAGTAATAGGAATTTTATTCGATTTTTTTAGAATCTTAAGAAGAAGCATAAAAACTTCAAATATAGTAACATATATTCAAGATATTTTATTTTGGATTTTAGCAGGAATTATAGTCTTATATAGCATATGGTATTTTAACAATGGCGAACTGCGAACATATGTGTTTTTAGGACTAATAATAGGAATACTTATATACATGACAACACTCAGCAATATTATTGTAAAAATATTTACTAAGTTTTTAGTATTTTTAATTAATGTATTTAAAATACCACTTAAGGCAATATATTTATTCATAAGTAAAATTTTTACAATAACAACAGTATTCTTTAATAAAATTACAAAAAAACTTAAAATAAAAAAGGGGAATTTTGTGAAAAATGGAGAATAATATATATGTAAGATTTTTTAGAAATTGGAGAATACACATGAAAAAAAGTAAGTTACTAAGGAATGCTTTTATAGTAGCATTTATAATATGGATGGTTATGTTAATAAGACAACAAATAAACATATCTCAATATAAAGATGATATAAAAGACTTATCGTCAAAAATAGAAGTAGCAGAAAAAGAATTAGATGATAACAAACAAAATTTGGAACAAGAAAAAAAGAACACAGATTCATTAGAATATATAGAAAAATTAGCACGTGAAAAACTAGGAATGTATTTACCAAACGAAAGAGTTTATATCGATAGCAATAAATAAATCCTTAGAACACATTCAAGTTTTAAGGATTTATTTTTAATCTATAAAAAATCCATTAAATTAAAATTAAATATAGGAGGTAGTTATGTCAGAGTTAGAAAAAATGACATTATTAGAGTTGAGAAATCTTGCAAAAGAGCAAAATATTAGAAATATTTCAAAATTAAAAAAAGATGAATTAATTACACTATTAAAACAAGTTGCTGAGACTTCTAAACCACAACAAGAGGAAAAAGAAGAAATAAGATATGATAAAAATGATGAAGAACAATTAGAAGATGTTGGAGAATCAGTTATAGATTATAAAGTAACTAATGATGATGACGAAATTGTAGAAGGAATACTTGAAGTATTACCAGATGGCTATGGATTTTTAAGGGGAGATAATTATTTATCAAGTCCTAAAGATGTTTATATCTCACCTATTCAAATTAGAAGATTTAAACTTGATACAGGAGATATTATTAAAGGAATATCAAGAACTAAAGAAGATGAAAAATTCCCATCATTAATTTTTGTTGGAGAAGTTAATGGAGAGCACCCAGAAAAAGCAGCAAAAAGAAAGAGATTTGATGAATTAACGCCAATTTATCCAAATGAAAGATTAAAATTAGAAACAACACCAACAGAATATGCAATGAGAATAATAGATTTAATTTCTCCAATAGGAAAAGGTCAAAGAGGAATGATTGTAGCTCCTCCAAAAGTAGGAAAAACAACATTATTGAAGAAAATTGCAAATAGTATTTCTAAAAACAATCCAGAAGTAGAATTAATAGTTCTTTTAATTGATGAAAGACCAGAAGAAGTAACTGATATGAAGCGTTCTATAAAAGGACAAGTTATATATTCAACATTTGACGAGATGCCAGAGCATCATGTAAAAGTTGCAGAAATGGTATTGGAAAGAGCCAAAAGAATTATAGAACATAACAAAGATGTTGTAATCTTACTAGATAGTATTACAAGATTAGCAAGAGCATATAACTTAGTAATGCCATCATCTGGAAAAACTTTATCTGGTGGTCTTGATCCTGCAGCATTACATAAACCCAAAAAATTCTTTGGAGCAGCTAGAAATATCGAAAATGGTGGAAGTTTGACAATTTTAGCAACATCATTAATAGAAACAGGAAGTAGAATGGATGATGTTATATTCGAAGAATTCAAGGGAACAGGCAATATGGAAGTTCATTTAGATAGAAGATTATCAGAAAAACGTATTTTCCCAGCAATAGATATAAATAAATCTGGAACAAGAAGAGAAGATTTATTATTAACAAAACCAGAAATGGAAACAGTTTTTGCATTAAGAAAAGCATTAAATAATTTGCCAGTAGCAGATGTAACAGAACAAATTATTACTCAAATGACTCAAACTAAAAACAATGCTGAATTTATTGAAAAAATGGATTCTTATTTAAGAAATTATAAAAATTAATGTTTCAATTAAGATAGAAGAGAGCCATCTTAGCATAGGCTCTCTTTAATGATGTAGCAATATATTTAGACAATAACCAAAGAATAAAATTAAAAGAAATACTTACAGAAATATGTTTAAATTATCAAATTGAAAGGTGTATTTTTAATTTTTAATTTTATTCTAACATCAAAAATGTTAAATAAAAAAGTAAATTTTACTATTTACTTATTATAATGATTATGATATAGTAGCAGTAAGGAGGAGAAAACTATGAAGAAACAATGGA
>CAKPLQ010000017.1 GCA_934167685.1 uncultured Clostridia bacterium
CCATCAATCCATGTTGTCATCTCATCTGCTGTTACCAGGTCAGTTGGGTCATAGTTTTTATCAGTAACGTTAAATATAATCGTTTCAGTTTTTGCTGTAGCATTTTGTGTCTTTTGAACCAAATACACTTCTGGGCTTGTTCCGTCCATAATTCCAACATCAAATTTCTGTTTCTGCGTAGAGTTTCCATATGCATCTGTTACAGCTCCTTTAGCAATCTCAACTGCTACATTTCCTCCATTTTCTGCTCTATATTTAGCTTTACCACCAACTATAGTCTCTGTAGGTGTGAATTCAACATAATCTCCACCTGCTTGTTTTAAGTTACCAATTTTTATTGTATATTCATACTCTTTATTTGCAGTAATTTCTGTTGGGCCCGCAGTTATCTCTTTTGTTACAGCTGTAGAAGCTACGCCATTAACATATACTGTTATGCTGCTTGCAGTTAAGTTAAATTTACTTGAAGCTTTTGTCAAATATTTATCTTTAACTCTCAATTTTACAGTTCCTGCATTTAAATCAACTGCTCCTAATGACCATACCGGGTCTACAACGTCTACAACCTGTTGACTTCCAGAACTATCTGGCTCATTTATACCAATTGTAATAACCTTTGCATCACTTTTATTTCCAGAAGCGTCTGTTGCAACACCTTTTGGAATTGTAATACTTATTGGTCCACTGTAATCTCTGTATCCTCCAGTAGATGTAGTCTGCTCTATGTTTCCGATTACCAATTTATATTTATATCCAATTGTCACTGTTTTTCCATCAACCGTTCCAGTTAGCTTAGTTATTTGAGTAACTTTCTTGGTTACTTTGCTGTTTACTGCAGTTGTTGAATCGTCTTTCATTGCAACTGTTATCTTGTTTACTTCTGTTTGATTTGCTACTAAAGTTCCATTTGTATCAGTTGATAATGTTGTACTTGCAAAATATTTGTCTGTTACTGAAAATTCCACTGTTAAGGTCTTGTTTGTATGGTCTATGTTTCCAGATGAATATACATATGTGAATGATGGTTTTATAAAGTCTGCGAACATAGAGTTTGTAGTATTTTGTGACACTTTAGTTGTATCTGCTACTGAATTATCTGCTCTTGCTCCAGCATTTGTTACTGTTACATTTGCATTTCCGTATTTATCTTTCAATGTCTTTTGAGCCACTTGAACTGTAATATTACCAGCCCACTCGTCAAAACTTTTTCCAGATGGTCTTTCTTTTGTGAATTTTGATAATGTTATTGTTTGTAACACATCTTTTGCTGATGTTTTTGAGTTTGTTGTCTGAGTTGCTGTTCCCAATTCTTTGGTTACTTTGCTTGTAATGTCTGTTCCATCTATAAGAACTTTGATATTTCCAACTGCCAATGAACTTGTTACATCACTTGTATACTCTTCTTTAGCAACTGATGGATTTGTAGTTCCTCTTAATGTTATTTTTATTTTTGGATTTGTTGCATCTGTTTTGTCTATTACTACACTTTCTTTTTTCCATTCTGTTCTATATTTTGGCTCTATTGTTCCTCTTGTGTAGTTTATTGCTGATGCATTTGTGCTTGAGCTTAACTTGAAGTCGTTCTTGCTGTAGAAGATTGATTCTGGTGCACTAATTACTAATGCTCCTGATTTACCTGTGTTTGAGAACATTTTTGTATTGGTACTTGCTATGTTTGTAAATGCTGGTCCTAGGTCTAGTGAAGTCATTACTTCAGCTCCTGTATAATAGAACATTTCTGACATATCTGTTACATTCGTTGTATAAAATTTATCTCCTAAATCTAAACTTGTCATAGAATACTGTCCTGTAGAACAGAACATTTCTGACATATCTGTTACATTCGTTGTATAGAATTTATCTCCTAAATCCAAGCTTGTCATAGAATCATATCCTGTATTAAAGAACATTTTTGACATATTCGTCACATTGTTTGTGTAAAACAAGTTTCCTAAATCCAAGCTTGTCATAGAATTATATCCTGTTCCTGCAAACATACCTTCCATATCAGTTACTCTGCTCGTATTAAATTTGTCTTTCAAATTTAACGCAGTCATTTTACTTCTTCCTGTATATGTAAACATATACCTCATATCAGTTACATTACTTGTATCAAAATTTTCTCCTAACTCTAATTTCTGCATATTACTAAAACCTGCTTGCCAAAACATACACATCATATTAGTTACATTGCTCGTATCAAAATTATCTCCTAAATCTAACTTTTCCATTGATACTAAACCTGTCATATAAAACATATTTGACATGTTTGTTACCGTTTTTGTATTTAACAATCTCAAATTTTTAATTGTTTCTGTTTCTATACATCTCTCTGAATTTCCTATAAATGCAAACAAATAACTTGAATTTTGATTTGCAAACATTGTACTATTACTTGCTATTGTAACCTTTACAGTTCCATTAGAATTTTCTTCATATGAACCTATTATTGAATTATCACTTGCTGCTGATACATCCCACTCTGTTGAATGTTTGAATACTTCTTTGGCTGTTAATGCTTTGTTGTAGATGTTTACTGAATATACATTCATGTTAGCAAATGAACCATTATTAGGAGAATCATAGTCAGGTTGGTTTATAGAAGGATTACATCCAATTGCCATTACTGTATCACCTTGTGGTAATCCTATTTTTCCTGTCATCTTAGTACTTCCAACTAATTTTCCATTAATATATAAACACATAGTTGTTCCATCATAAGTTCCTGTTATATGTGTTTTAGTTCCTACTGTTAGAGCTGTTGGTGCTGTAACTGATGTATAGCCTGAAATTGCACTATTATAAATTCCGAAATACGGTTTACCATCCTCTAAAGATAGACCAACTCCTCCGTCTTCCCAATTTGCTAAAATATCAATTTCTCCACTTTTTATACTTTGCATAGTTATTGTAGCATCTAAAGTCAATTTATCAGACAAATCCATTCTTCCAAGATTTACCCAATCATCTACACCATCTAAAGCTAAATAATCTGTTTTAAATGAACCACCACTTAACTTTCCGTTGTTATCTCCTGCTAAATCTCTCCATGAAGTTAAATCGTCACTATGTCCACTACCTTTATTATTCTTAGCATCATATCTGCTCATAACTCCCATATAATCTATATTATCAGTGAATTCAACTTGGTCTATATTTTGTCTTTGAATATTAGTGCTTCCTAAAAATCCAGATGTTGTACTCGTTTCAGTAGAAGTAGCTTTTAACCTGTTATACAACACAATATCTTTTTCTCTACTTGTATTACCTGCATTATCTGTTATAAGTCCTCTTGCAATCTGAACTTTAGCAGAATTTGCACTTGTAGGTATTCCTGTTACTGTTACGGTGTATTCTTGTCCCCATTTGGCTGTTGTAGTTGTACTTCCAGAAACTCTGGTTTCTGTCAAATCTGTTGCTGAACTTACTGTTATTGTAACACCTGTTGTAGTTGCCTGTCCGTCTAAATATAATGTTATATTACTTGATGTCAATGTGCTAGATTTAAAATATTTGTCTGTTGCTTGTACCATAAATGTTGTAGTTCCATTATCTGGGTCATAATCTAAAGTTCCCTTCTTTAATACCCATATTGGAGATACTACATCAACCACTGTTTGGCTTCCAGTTTTAGTTGAACCTATAACGCTAATACCAGATGTAAGTGTTATTGCATTATTTTTGTTTCCTGTTGTGTCTACTGCCTTATTTGCAGGTATTGCAACCGAAATTACACCACTATAATCTAAATAATTATCTCCATTTTTTATTTGAAGTTGCTCTAGTCTTGATAATGTTAACGTATAACGTTTTCCTACTACTTTACTTGTTCCATTTATTGTAGCATTAATATTCTCAACACTTAATGCTCTATCTATTTTGTACCAGTCTGGGTCTTTTCCATCAATTTTGATTGTTAAATCATTTATTGTTAAGTTTGCATTTGATGTGTTGTAATATTTGTCTGTTACCTCAAATTTCATTGTGAATGTTTTTGATGTTTTGTTTATATCTGATGCACTGTATGTGTATCTGATTTCTGGTTTTATAAAGTCTACAAAATCTTCTATTGTCGTTGTACTTGGATTGATTGTATTTCCAGCTTTATCTTTTGCCGCACTTGGGTCAATTTTTAGTTGTAAAGTACCACTATATTCTCTGTAACTTCTGCCAGAAGCTTTGTATACTGCATCTGTTTCTTCAAATCCACTTAATTCTACTGTATATTGATGTCCTACTGTTTTTGTAGTTCCATCAAGCGTTGTTCTAATTGCCGTTGTTTTTGTAATTTTCTTTGTTATTTTAGAGTCTATTTGTACTCCATCCATCCATACTGTCATTTCGTTTGTTGTTATTAAATCATCTGGATTGTAATTTTTATCTGTTACATTAAATATTATTGTCTCTTTTTTATTTGTTGTGTCTTTTGTTTTTTGCACTTGGAAAATTTCTGGTTGTGTATTATCAATATTGCCAAGGTCTAATTTTGTTTTCTTAGTAGAATTTCCATATGCATCTGTTACCACACCTGCAGCAATTTCTATTTGAACTTTTCCACCATTCTCGTTCCTATATTTCGCTTTACCCCCAACAATTGTGTCTATTGGCGTAAATTCTGTATAACCTCCACCAGATGGCGTTATATTTCCAAGTGTTAGAGTATATTCATATACTTTATTAGCAGTTATTTCTGTTGGCCCGCTTAATGTTTTAGTTATAGCTGTTGATGCTACATCGTTTACATATACTGTTATATTACTTGCAGTTAAATTAAATTTACTTGATGCCTTAGTTAAGTACTTGTCTGTTACTCTTATTTTTACTTTTCCACCACTAATTGTTCCATTTAATGACCATACTGGGTCTACAACGTCGACTACTTGTTGACTTCCTGTATTATCTGGGTCATTTATACCTATTGTTATAGATTTTGCATCATTTGTATTTCCAGATTTATCTGTTATCATTCCTTTTGGAAATGTTACTGTCATTGGTCCACTATAATCCCTGTATCCATTTGTAGATGTCGTTTGCTCTATATTTCCAATTACCAGTGTATATCTATATCCTATTGTCACTGTTTTTCCATCAACTGTTCCAGTCAGCTTAGTTATTTTCGTTATTTTCTTTGTAACTTTACTGTTTACTGCTGTTGTTGAATCGTCTTTCATTGCTACTGATATTTTGTTTACTTCAGTCTGATTTGCTGTTAATGTTCCATTATTGTTTGTTGATAATGTTGAACTTGCAAAGTATTTGTCTGCTACTGTAAAATCTACTGTTAATGTCTTGTTTGTGTGGTCTATATTTCCAGATGAGTATACATATGTAAATTCTGGCTTTATTACATCTGCAAATAGTGCATTTGAACCATTTTTGTCTGCTTTGGTTGAATCTTCTACTATAGAAGGAGCCCTTTCATACCAAGTATATCTATCTTGTGACTTCTCCTCAAAGCCTATATTTCCATTTCCATATATATCTTTCAATGTATCTTTGGCTATTTCAACTTTAATATTTCCACTCCACTCTTTATAACTCTTTCCTGTCGCTCTTGTTTGTTGTTCAAATTTTGATATTGTTAACACTTGTAGTATATCTTTTGCTCCTGTTTTTGAATTAGTAGCCTCTGTTGCGATTCCTAATTCTTTCGTTACTTTATCTGTAACATATGTTTCATCTACAAGTATTTTTATATCTTCTATTCCTAATGAACTTGATATATTACTTGTATATTCTGATGCTGACACTCCTGTATTTGTAGTTCCTCTTAAAGTAATTTTTATCTTTGGATTTGCTGCATCTGTTTGATCTACTATTACACTTTCCTTTTTCCATTCTGTTCTATATTTACAAAATACATAATCTTCGTCCTCCTCGTCAGAACACCAATCTATATCTGCCGAATCTCTGCTTGAATTTAATCTTAAACTATATCCATTTTGATAAATTGATTCTGATACATATATCTCTATAAATGATAGATTCAAACAGAATTTATCATGTTGATCTGCAATTTTTGTAAATGCCGGTCCAAAATCCAATTTTGTCCAACCACTGCTTCCCATCCCTTCAAACATTGATGTCATATCTGTTACATTATTTGTATAAAACTTTGTTCCCAAATACAATTTATGTAGCTTTCTTCCACAATCTTTAAACATATAACTCATATCCGTTACATTACTTGTATCAAATTTATCTCCCAAGTTTAGGCTGGTCATAGCTGTATGTCCGGTACTATTAAACATTTGAAACATATCAGTTACTTTACTTGTATTGAAATTATTCCCCAGATTTAATGTTGTCATTGCTGTATACCCTGTATTATGAAACATTCTTCCCATATCAGTTACATTACTTGTGTTAAATTGCGTTGTATTTGACGTTGTTGTTCCTGATGACAAATCTAATTTAGTCAAAGCATATCTTCCCGTTTGATAGAACATTCTAGGCATTTTGGTTACTTTGCTTGTATTAAACTTTGTTCCTAAATTTAATTCTGTCATCTTATTATATCCGCATAAAGCAAACATGTCACTCATAACAGTTACATTACCTGTATTAAAATTGTCTCCCAATTTTAAACTTGTCATTGCACCATATCCTGTTCCTCTAAACATATAGGTCATATCTGTTGCACTACTTGTATCAAAATTACTTCCTAAATCCAAACTTGTCATTGCTCTGAAACCTGTGTCATAAAACATTCTTGACATATTGGTTACTCCAGTTGTATTTAAAGCACTTATATTTTTTATTGTTGTTGTTGCAGTACAATTTTCAGAATATCCTATAAGTGCAAATAAATATGATGAATCAACATTAGCATACATACTACTTTGACTTGCTATACTTACCTTCAAAGCACCATTAGAATTACTTTGTTCAGTCCATGCAATTATTGAACTATCTTGTTGCGCTGATACGTCCCATATCGCATCATCATAAATATCTACAGAATAAAGCTTCATATTTGCAAATGTTCCATCATATGGTTTTTCTCCAGAAGGATTAACACCTATTGCCATTACTGTATTGCTTTCAGGTTGTCCAATTTTCCCAGTCATACTCGTAGTTGCTACTAATGTTCCATTAATATATAAACGCATATTTTTTCCATCATATGTTCCTGTTATTCTGGTCTTTTCACCTACTGTTAGTGCATTAGGAGCAGTTGCATATAAATATCCAGAAGTTTCACTACTCCAAACTGACAGCTCTGGCTTTCCACTCTCTAAAGCTAAACCTATTCCTCCTGATTCCCAGTTTGATATTATACCAACTTCACCACTCTTTATACTTAATGCCGACATCGTTACATCTAATGTGAACTTATCATTCAAATCTATTCTTCCTAAATTTACCCAATCATCTACACCATCAAATTGCAAATAACCTCCTGCAAATGTTGCCCCATGTATTATTCCACTATTATTTCCATATGTATCTTTTAGTACACCATTACTATTTATTCTATTACCTGGATGATATGCGCCTATTAAAGGACTTGCAGCTCTATAACTATCCTGAGCAATAAATTCTACTTGCTCTATATTTTGTCTTTGAATAGTTGTATTTCCTAAAAATCCACTTGTTGAAGTTGTTTCTCCTGTAGCTGCTTTTATTCTATTATAAACATTAATATCTACTGCTTCACTTTTATTTCCGTTTTTATCTGTTGCTGTATTACCTGCTATACGAACTTTAGCACTATTATAACTTGGACTAATTCCTGTTACTGTTATTGTATATTGGTTACCATATTGTACTTGAGTTGCTGTTCCATTTATAATCCTTGTTTCAGTTAACGCTTTTGCTGTGCTTACTGTTTTTGTCACTCCATTTGTCACTGCATTACCATTTAAATATAATGTTATATTATCACTTGTCAATGTACTTGAACTAAAATATTTATCTGTCGCATTTACAACAAATGTTGCTTTTTTATTTGCAAAATCATATGTACGCCCATTTTTTTCCAAATCCCAACTTGGATTTACCAAATCTATCTCTCCAAGAGAAAGTGTTTGTTCTAAATTAGAGTTGTGTTCATCACTTAATGTTCCTGCTTTAATTTTTAAACTTGTATTCCCACTCCAATCCAAATATTTCTTACCAGACTTTATCTCTGCCTGTTCAAAACCAGTAAGTGTTAATGTATAAGAAACTCCATATCTAACATTAGCTCCATTTCTTCTTTCAGTTAAATGCGTTCCAACACTCATTTCTTTTGCTATATCTGTTGCTTCTTCTCCATCAACCAATACTTTTATCTTGCTAACATCTAAACTGTTACTTTTATAGTATTTATCTGTTCCTACTATATCTACAGTCACTTTTTTGTTTGTTTGGTCAACATTTATATTTTGCACTTTCCATTCTGGATTTACTACGTCGACTACTTTTCCTTCGCTCTCATCAACATTCGTTTCACCTTGATAATTTATTCCTATTGTGATAGTTTGTGCATTATTTCCATTTCCGGATTTATCTACTACCATACCCTTAGGGAACATTATTTGCATAGGACCACTATAATCTCTATACTTTCCAGCTGTAGTACTTTGCTGTAATTTTCCTATAACTAACCTGTATTTTTCTCCTATTTTTACTGAAGTTCCACTTCTTGTTTCTGTAACATCTGAGATTTTAGTTACTGTTTTTGTTACTTTTGAATTTATTGCTGTACCTTCACCTTGTATAGCTATTGTTATTTGACTAGCCATTTGTGCTGTAGTTAAATTTACTTTTGAAAAATATTTATCTGTTACAGAAAATTCTACTGTTAATGTCTTATTTGTATAATTTATATTTGAATCCGCATATATGTATGTGAATTCTGGTTTTATGAAGTCTGCAAATAATTCATTAGTTTTATTCGCTTCTAGTGAACCATTTCCCCAAATTTGTTCTTGAAGATTTCTATTTCCATATACATCAGAAAGGGTTCCTGCATCAATTTTTAAATCTACTTTACCACTCCACTCTTTATAACTCTTTCCACTTCTTCTTTCAGCTTCTTCAAAATTCGAAATTGTTATTACTTGTAATACATCTTTTTTTCCTGTTTCTGAATTCGTAGTCGTTGTTGCTGTCCCTACAGTTGTTGTTACTAGTGAGGTTACATCTGTCCAATCCACCACCACGTTAATATTACTTGCATTTAAATAACTTGTTACATCACTTGCATACTCAGATGCAGTTGCCATACCTAAATCTGCTTTACCTCTCAAAGTTACTTTTATTGTTCCTTTTGTTATATCTGTTTCTACCTTTTCTTGTTTCCATTTTGTCTTGTATTTTGGTACTACAGATTCTCCATTATATTTAATTTTTGTACTTGAATTTCTATCTAGTCTTAAGTATGTATCATCATAGTATATAGATTCAGCAACATATATTGTGTAAAATCCATATACATTTTTCGGCATTTCAAACATATTTGTGTTGTTACTTGCTATCCTTGTAAATGCAGGACCTAAATCCAAATCTCCTCCACAATAATAAAACATATTTGTCATGTCAGTTGCACTTGTAGTATAGAATAATTTTCCCAAATACAATTTTTCCAATGCCGCTGTACCAGTACAATGAAACATATAACTCATATTCGTAACTTTACTTGTATTAAATTTCTCTCCTAAATCCAACGATTCTAATTGCGAAGCTTGTCCAACGCCTGCAAACATTGCACTCATATTTGTAACATTACTTGTATCAAAATTACTTCCTAATTTCAAACTAGTTAACTTGTCAAACCCTACTGTGTAGAACATTGCATTCATGTTATTTACTTTACTCGTTTTAAAATTACTTCCCAAATCTAAACTTGTAAGTTGCTCACGTCCGTAAATCTCTAAACATATAGCTCATGTTAGTTACACTACTTGTGTCAAAGTTACTTCCTAAGCTTAATGTTTTTATTGTTTTATAGCCAGTTCTATCAAACATATGTGACATATTGGTTACACCCGTTGTACTAAGTCCATTTAAATTCTTAATTGTTTCTGTTTCAGTACAAATACTTGAATAACCAATATTAGCAAATAAATAGCTTGCATTTGTATTTGCATATATTGTATTATAGCTTGCAATATTAACTTTTAATGCTCCATTAGAATTATTTTGTGTTGCCCATGCTACTATTGAATTGTCATTATTAGCTGATACATCCCATACTGCATCATTATATATATTTGCTGAATATAGATTTATATTTGCCCAACCAGCAGTTGCTCTTGTTCCAGTTGGATTAGCTCCTATTGCCATTACTGTATTATTAGCAGGTTTTTTTATTTTCCCAGCAGATGCATTAGTTTTTACCAATGTTCCATTTATATATAAGCAGAGTACTTTTCCATCATATGTAACCGTTATTCTCGTCTTTATTCCAGCTGTTAAAGCTGTAGAAGCATATGCTCCTATCCATTTTCCGGCAGTTTCGTTATATAATGTTACTCCTGGTTTTCCATCTTGTAAAACTAAGTTAATTCCTCCCCCTTCTGGATTTCCTAATACAGTAACTTCTCCACTTTTTAAGCTTCGCATTGATATTGTTGCATCTAATGTTACTTTATCAGTAAAATTCATTTCTCCCAAATTTACCCAGTCGTTTACACCATCAAACTGCAAATAACCATTTTGCAATGTTGCTCCATTTATTTTTCCATTATTAACTCCTACCAAATCTGTTAATGTACTACTACTTGCTCTTTTACTAACATCATATGAACTTACATGTGGTATTGTTGTAAGCCCTGGATTAAACCCTTTTAAGTTTTCTGGCAATAATGCTTTATGATATACTCCAGCAGAATAAACCTTCATTTTTGCATGTGCATTATCTTCCCCTGTAGAAATCCCACCATCACTATTTCCTGTAGGATTACATCCTATTGCCACTACTGTATTTTTTTCTGGTGTGCCTATTGTTCCTGTCTGTGCTGTAGAAGCTACTAAACTTCCATTTACATACAAACAAGCTTTTTGGCCATCATATGTTCCTGTTATTCTTACTTTTTCACCAGCTTTTATAGCTGTCGTTCCTGTTGCTCCACTATATTCGCCTAACTCTTTAATATATACTGTAAATGATGGTAGCCCATTTCTTATTTGTAAATAATATCCTCCACCGTCTGGATTTCCTAATATTCCTTTTTCTACAACTCTGGTTGTTTCTGTAGGCACTTCATCAAACATTACAATTGCATCTAATGTTACCATATCTGTATAATTTATTTGGCCTAAGCTTACCCAGTCATCATATCCATCTAACTGTAAATAATCACTTCCAAATGTTGCACCACCATTTATGCTTCCATGATTACTTCCAACTAAATCTCTCCATATTGTAGTATTGCCAGAGTGTCCAAATCCTGTATTATTGTAGCCGTCCCATCTATTTACTCTTTTTAAATCATCTGGATCAATAAATTCTACTTGTTCTATATTTTGTCTTTGAATAGTTGTATTTCCTAAAAATCCACTTGTTGCACTAGTCTCACTTGAGGTCGCCCTCATTCTATTCATTCCGGCACTCCTCACTGCTATATCATTTGTTGTGTTTTCATCACTATCTATTGTTGTATTTTCGCCGTCTGCGTTTTCATCATCTACCGGATTCTCTGTTTGTTCTATATTCTCTGTTGCCAACATATACTTCACTGTTTTATCTGTCTTTTCTACCTCTGCATCTTCTATGTATTCTGAATCTCCTTCTGTAGCCTCACCTTTAATTTGATTGTCTTCTGTTAAAGTATATATAGTTCCTTTAGTATTTTCTGTTATATTTTTTGTTTTTATATTTAATGTTTCTCCATACTTACTTGCATCATATTCTACTTTTTCAATCTCTTGCTCTGCTGGTACAGCTGTTTCAGCTTGTGTTGGTTCTTGCGCTGCTGTCTCTGTTTCAGATTGTTCCTTTGTTTCTGATGCCTCTGTTTTAGCCACTTCTTGATATACAGAAACTTCATACCCCTTTTGAACAGTTTGTTCCTCTTTTGGTAATGTTATATTAGTTAGAGCACTTTTATCAATCTCTGTTACCTCCACCTTTGCATCAACAGGTACATACCCGCTTACTATTACTTCTCCTTCTTCGTTATTTTTCATCTCTTTATCATAAAGTGTTACTTTTTGATTATCTTCTGTTGTAACTTCTTTAGTTTTATAATCTGTTTGTAATTGAACTTTTTTATTGGCAACTTCAGTTTCAGTTAACCTAAGCGTTTTATCTGCTTCAGTATCTTCCATTTCCACTTCTGCATCATCTGTTGTATAATATTTACTTACTACATATTCATTCACAGATTTTGGTAATTCTAACAAATAGTTTCCGTCTTTTGTTTCTGTAGCTTCCACTTCAATTGTCTGCACCTCTAATGCATTGTTTTTGTCTGCCACTTCCATCTCTACTTGAATTACATTTTCTGCTCTTGAATTTCGTATATTGGCATATACTCCTAGCATTATTATAATCGACATTAACAATATAAATATATTACGTATTTTCTTTATAATTATCTTATTTCTTAACATGTTTTTCCTCCGTTTTTTGTTGCAATTTTCCAATTGTTTTTTCTGCAAAAATTCGATGTTTTTTCTCTATATATTTATATCATAACATGCCATTTTTTTCAACATTTTTCGCGGTTTTTTTGCCTCTTTTTTCAAAAAAATTTCTGCCATTTTTAGCACTTTTTTCTTACTACAATTTTGCACGTTTGGGACCGGTTCTCAACGGTGCAAAATTTATTATTTTTTCCCTTTTTTACGTAAAAATTGCACCGCAGAGAACCGGTCCCAAACGTGCAAAAACAAAAAATGCACCGTAGGGAACCGGTCCCATCGGTGCAACTTAATTTTAAAATTCTATTAAAATTCCTGAAATTTGGCTTTCTTTCTAAGTTTTGGCAAACTCTTATAAATAATTTTAAAGCAAGAAAACTTTTCCAATTCATTATCATCTAAACAATCCAAATAAATATCTAATTCTTCCAAATTTTTGCAAGCAGATATAATTGCAGGATGCAAGTTAGTTTCGAACATAAGCTCAATTCCCAGCAAAATTGCGCTTCTTCTGCTTTTGCCTTCTTTTTTATACATCAAATTATAGCCTTCTCTAAATCTCGCCTTTATTGAATTTTTATATTGATTTATTGGTAAAACATACTTATTTTCGATAATATCAGTTATACGTGTTCCTTTATTTTTTGCAGCTTCTCTTTTTATATCTTCTTTTGTGTATGGCAAATATACTTTTCCATCTTCTTCAGAAATTACAAGTGTGCGATTGTCTTCCAGATTATTTTCAATTACTTTTTCTTCGTCAATCTCAAAAGTCAATCCATCTTCTCCTGCTACAATTTCTGTCAAATTAGTCAACTTAAAATTAACCACATTATCTCTTCTTGTCAAATTATCAATTACATAATTTATTTTAAAGTCTTGATTTGTAGTTATTTCATAGTCTTCATCCTGTTTTTTCAACAATATGTAAACATCACCTGCGCCAATTCGCAATTCTGCATCTCTTACAATTATGTATGATGTATCACTTTTTTCTGTATATATGTCATATTCATTTTTTTGAAGCTCTATCCTATAATTATTTTGTTTTAGTATTATTTCTGTTACTCCATTTTCTGCATGAATTTTTATTTCATCTTGTGAATTTCTAATTAATTCTTCTTCAACAACTGATGGTTCCTCTATCTCTTCTGATTCTACTATATTTTTCGCTTTTTTAGTTCTTGTAGTTTTGGTTTCTTTTTTTGCTTTTGCTACCTTGTTTTTGCTACTTTTGATACCTTCTTCTATCTTGGTAAGTTTCTTTTTTCTAGTTTTCTTTACTTCTTCTTCTAATTTTTCTTCTGTTAGCCATTTATTTATGTTGCCAAATATTTCATCTGGGTCATCATCTTCTTTATCTTCTACTACTTTTATAACATTTTTCTTACTTCTAGTTCTTGTTGCTTTTGTTGTAGCCGTTTTGGCAGGCTTCTTTCGGTCAATTTCTTCTTGGCCGAAATCTATTTTATAAACATCTTTTATTTCGATATTTTCTTCATCGGCAGCTTTTTTTGTTCTTTTCTTTTTTACTTGTGCATCTTTAGTTTCTTTTAATAGTTTTTCAGCCATTTTAACCTCCCATCTTTTGTCTTCAATTTACTTATTTAATTATACATCATTTTCCACTTAACCTCAAGGTGTTTTATGTTACATTTATATTACATTTATATTACAGTCTTAGCATGCAATAAAAATAGCAAGTTTTCGCTTGCCATTTTTATCATTTTTTATTCTGTTTCTGGGCCTGTGGCACCAATTGTTGAACCTTTTACTAGACCTATGTTAACTTTTACTCCTCCACCATGAGATGCATAGTTTATACAGTCAACATCCTGACCTTCTAGCCATAAGTAAATTCTGATTCTACATATTTTATTTGCTGGAATTGTAAATTTTGAAGTCCCATCTGTTGTGCTAACAAGGTTTTGAACACCCTCTTTAATTGTATAATCTTTTTCAGATTTTTTTGTTGTTTGTAAAACATTTTGTTTTTGAACATTTTTCTCGTTTCCGTCCCATTTATAGATATCTTCTATCTTTGCTCCTATAGAGCTATCTTTTAATGCATATGTAGGCATTTGTGTTGTTAAATCAAATCCTCTTCCGCCACTGCTAAGTTCATGTGATGCATATTTTTTGGCATCTTCTGCATTCCAAGTGATTTTGTTGTTATTATCAACTATGTATTGAACATGGTCATTAGAGTTAGGTTCCCATATTGCAACATTTGTTATATATGGTGTTGTAGCTCCAGCTCCAATTCCTGCAGTTTGTTTTAAGATATCGTCTTTTCCTGCCATTACATCTGCTGTTCCATTATATAATGCAAAAGCTACTCTTGCTGTGTTTTGTAATCCCGTAGCACTTTTGTCTGCTTCTAGAATTTCTAATAATGAGTCATAATTCAATTGTAACTCATCATCATTATCTGTTTTTGAGTTATTCTTCAAGAATACGTCAAAAGCAAAATATCCAGGATATGTTGAACTTGTTGGTGATGTTTCTGTCTCTACCATAGTTTTTATTTCGCTTAATTCTTTTGAATTTTCTATTTTTCCTCTTAGCATTTTTAAGTCAGTTTGATTTCCACTTACCTGTCCTAATGTTGATACAGGCAACATTTCTGAAGGAGATATATTACGATTTCCTGCATAAGCATTATCTATAATACTTAGTTGGCCCTCTTCTGTTCCTAAAATAATTCCGTTTGACCATCTTTCTGCATCAAGAGAGATTTCCAATCCTTCGGCAACTTCTACAGTACCATTTAAGTTTGTAATTGATACATTTTTTTGAGTTGAGAACCACGCATATGTTGATATTATAAACATAACTAACGCAATTAATATTATTAAAAACATTGAATTTAATTCAGATTTTTTTTTATTTTTCGAACTATTTCTCTTCATTTCTTCTCCCTTTCTCACAATTTGCTTTTATTTTCAATTTATTTTCATTTTACTATCTATTTTTTTGTTTGTCAACAATTTTACTTTATAATTATATTACATTTTTGTTACAAAATCATTACATTTCCGGTGTTATTTTTATAAATTTTCTTCTATTATATTTACATCTGTGTTCTCATTTAGTGACTCATTTAGAGGTTTATTTATGGACTCTTCCAAATTCTTGTCTGTTGCTTCTAATATGGCTTCAGTTTCAACTGGCACTGCATTAGAATCAGCGTTTGCATTTGCGTTTATCCTAGATGCAGCTCCAAAAGAAAATACCTTCTTTTCAGCTCTTGCTTTCTCCTCAAACTTCTTGTCAAATTCAGTTTTTGCATCATTTAATGTTTCTTGCATTGCATTGAACATCTCCTCTACATCTTCTTTGGTAAAATCATATGCATTGCTTCTTGCCATTGGCTCTAATATTTGTATATCATGCATTACATTGTTTACTCTCTTTCCTGCATATTCTATAAATTTGTTTCTTTTTTCTTCATTTACTTCCATTTTCTCTACTATCCTTTCTTTTTCTATATTATTCTTGGTTTTGCACCGATGGGACCGGTTCTCAACGGTGCATGCACGTTTGGGACCGGTTCTCTGCCGTGCATTTTTTGTACCGCCGAGAACCTGCACCGTTGAGAACCGGTCCCATCGGTGCAAAATTTAGCTATCATTCTAAATTGTACTTAGCTCTTTCTTTATAATTAGTATGTAATAATTTATGTGCTCTATAACTTCCTGGTTCTTCAAGGTACTCTCGGTAGATTTGCTTTACCACAGGATTTTCATGTGATTTTCTTATAGTGCTCTTTTCATCAATTGAGTATAGGGCATCTGCTCTAAGTTTTCGTACATCAACCTCTCTTCTAATTTTAGAATTTTTAATTGGTTGACCTCCTCCCATCACGCATCCTCCAGGGCAAGCCATAATCTCCACAAATTGATAATCTGCTTTTCCATTTTTTATTTCCTCCATGATTTTTTGAGCATTAGCTAATCCACTAGCAGCAACCACTTTTATTTCTTTTCCTGCGATTTTTACTGTTGCTCTCTTTATTCCTTTTCCGCCTCTAACTTGTTCAAAATCAATTTGTGGTAAATCTTCACCGGTCAGCGTATCTTGAGCAGTTCTTAAGGCTGCTTCCATCACTCCACCTGTTGTTCCAAAAATAGCAGCAGCTCCTGTTGAATTTCCCATAGGAGCATCAAATTGACTATCTTCCAACTTTTCAAACTCGATATTAGCTTGTTTTATCATTCTTGAAAGTTCCCTTGTTGTAATAACATTATCAACATCATACAATCCATTATTTTTCAACTCAGCTCTCTGTCTTTCGAATTTCTTTGCAATGCATGGCATAACTGATACAACATATATTTTTTCGGGATTTATTCCTTCTTTTTTCGCAAAATATGTTTTTATCAGTGCTCCAAACATTTGATGTGGCGACTTACAGGTTGACAAATGTGGCAACAATTCTGGATAATTCATTTCTATGTATTTCACCCATCCAGGCGAACAAGATGTAAACATTGGCAAATTGTCATTCTCATTCAGCCTTTCTATAAACTCATTTGCTTCTTCCATTATTGTAAAATCTGCTCCAGTATTTGTGTCAAACACCTTGTCAAAACCTAGTCTTTTTAGTGCTGTAACCATTTTTCCCGTGACATTTGTGCCTATCGGCATTCCAAACTCTTCTCCTAGTGCAACTCTTACAGCAGGCGCAGTTTGAACAACCACATATGATTTAGGGTCTTTCAATTTTACCCAAACATCATTTATAGTCTCCTTCTCGTGCAACGCTCCCGTCGGACATGCTTGTATACACTGCCCGCAATTAGTACAATTCACATCATTCAAGCTGTGGTCTCCAACTGTCGAAATACACGAATCAAAACCACGATTTATGCAATCTATTGCTCCTATTTTTTGCACATTTTTACATGCTGCCACACACCTTCTGCATAATATACATTTATTAAAATCTCTTACAATTGACGGCGATAAATCATCTATTTTGTGCTTAGTCATCTCTCCCGAAAATTCCACATTCAATACATTGAACTTTACCGCCAATGTCTGTAACTCACAGTTTCCAGAACGTGTGCATGTCAGGCAATCTTTAGCATGATTTGAAATAATCAAATCCAAAATTACGTGTCTTGCCTCTAACACATTAGGTGTATGTGTATGCACAACCATCCCTTCTTCAACAGTTTGAATACATGCTGTGGCAAATCCGCGTCTTCCTTCAACTTCAACGATGCACATTCTACAATCTCCAACTTCATTTATATCTTTCAGAAAGCATAAAGTCGGAATATCAATTCCAGCATGTTTTGCAGCCTCTAGGATTGTGGTTCCTTTCGGAACATCCACTTTTACACCATCAATTGTTAAAGATACTACCTCTCTCTCCATCTTTTTCCTCCCTTTCTCTTATGACTTACGACTATTTAATGCATTGCGATTGCTTAACAAATTTACAAACAACTCTAACTCTATACCTAAAAACGATAAATATGGTAAATGTTCCTCAAGGACATACTCTCTAATGGTTCCCTCTGAAACACTGTCCACTCTCGTTCTCTCTTTATATGCAGTATTATTCGTCATAATAATATAATAAACAAAAATCGACGCTATAAATACTAAAACTTTGCCAAACATTTTATTTTTTAGCTGAAATATAAACGCTATTATATTGGCAATAAAAAGCGCACTCGCTATCAATGTTAATGCCCTTACATCACATTTCATCCAAAATCCTATATTTTGTATATTCCACTTATATGACAAATACACCCATGTGAATATATTTATGAGCATACATATATTTAGTATTTTGTATTTTCCATTTATTAAATTATCAATTAACATTACTGCTGGTAGTATGAACATTGATATGTTTACTATTCCAATCAATATTTCTACTATTGGCATATTTTATTCCTCCTTTGTTTGCACGTTTGGGACCGGTTCTCTGCCGTGCATTTTTTGCACCGTTGGGACCGGTTCTCTGCCGTGCATTTTTAGTTGCCTATTGCATGAAAAGGACAGTTTGTTAAGCAGGTTCCACATTTTATGCATTTTTCTTGATTTATTATACGTTTCTCCCTTGCCTCACCTTCGATTGCTTGAACAGGACAATGCTTCTGACATAAACCACATCCTTTACACTTTTCCGGGTCAATCACAATTTTAGACAGAGCCTTGCACTCTAGCGTTTTACATTCTTTTTCAATCGCATGTTGCCTAAACTCTTCTCTAAAATATTTCAACGTACTAATAACAGGATTTGGAGCACTTTGTCCCAGTCCACAAATACTAGCTTTTTGAATATTGACTGCCAATTTCTCTAGTTTATAAATATCATATTCAGAACCTTCGCCAGAGCATAATTTTTCCAATATTTCAAGCATCCTTTTAGTACCAATTCTACAAGGTGTGCACTTTCCACAGCTTTCGCTAACAGTAAATTCCAAATAAAACTTTGCCAAACAAACCATACATTTAGTATCATCCATTACAATCAATCCACCCGATCCCATCATCGAACCAATTGCTTTTAACGACTCGTAATCAATTGGCGTATCTAAATGTTCTACTGGAATGCATCCCCCGGATGGCCCACCTGTTTGAGCAGCTTTGAACTGTCTTCCATTTGGAATTCCACCTCCAATGTCAAATACAATTTCTCTCAAAGTCGTTCCCATAGGCACTTCCACCAGTCCTATATTATTGACATTTCCGCCAAGAGCGAAAACTTTCGTTCCTTTAGATGTCTCTGTTCCTATTGATGAATACCATTCCGCACCATTCAATATAATTCTCGTGATATTAGCAAAAGTCTCTACATTGTTGATAAGAGTCGGCTTGCCCCATAATCCTTTTTCTGCAGGATATGGTGGCTTAACTCTAGGCTGACCTCGCTTTCCTTCTATTGACTCCAACAAAGCTGTTTCTTCTCCGCATACGAATGCTCCCGCACCTAGACGAATTTCTACATCAAAATCAAACTTTGTTCTAAATATATTTTTTCCTAGAATTCCATATTCTCTTGCTTGATTTATCGCCTTTTGAAGTCTTTCGACTGCAATTGGATATTCTGCTCTAACATATATATATCCCTTGTTTGCACCAATTGCAAATCCCGCAATCATCATTGCTTCTAGGACAGAATGTGGGTCTCCTTCAAGTATACTTCTATCCATAAAAGCCCCTGGATCACCCTCATCTGCATTACAAACAACATATTTTTGCTCAGATTCATATGATTTAGTAAGTTCCCACTTCTTGCCTGTCGGGAAGCCTGCACCGCCACGACCACGTAAACCGGAATTTTTGATAATCTCTATTACTTCTTCCGGTGCCATCTCTCTAAGAACTCTTTCTAGCGCCCTGTAACCATCAAATGCAATATACTCATCAATACACTCTGGATTTATTATTCCACAATTTTTTAATGCAATTCTTTTTTGCTTTTTATAAAAATTTAAATCATCTAACCTATTGACAACACTGCCATCAATGTCTTTGCACAATAACCTTTCAACAATTTTTCCTTCTATAATATGTGTTTGTATAATCTCTTCACAATCTTCTGGTCTTACATTAGAATAAAATGTGTCTTCTGGCCTAATAATTACAATTGGACCTTTAGCACATAAACCAAAACACCCTGTCATTATTACTCTAACATTATCTATATTCTTTTCTTTCAATATTCTTCTCATATTATCAAGTATTTCTGGCGATTTTGATGATGTGCACCCTGTTCCATGACATACTAATATATGTTTTTCTCTCGTATCCGCTTTAGTATTAACTCTTAAATCTAATTCTTTTCTTTTTTCTTCTCTTATTTTGTGTATTTCTTCTAAAGTTTTCATGAATTTCCTCCTTTTTTGCACCGTTGGGACCGGTTCTCTGCCGTGCACTTTTTACACCGTTGGGACCGGTTCTCTGCCGTGCACTTTTTACACCGTTGGGACCGGTTCTCTGCTGTGCATTTTTTGCACCGTTGGGACCGGTTCTCTGCCGTGCACTTAGGCCAAAAAAAATATTTGTTGTTAAGAAGTTTACTATTCTAGTTTTTCTAATTCATCCAACACTTGCTCTAATTTTTGAACAGTAGCTTTTCCATAAACTTCTCCATTGACCGTAAATACTGGTGCTAAGCCACATGCACCAACACATCTAGTTTCTTCTATCGAAAACTTTCCATCTTTAGTAGTCTCTCCTGCTTCTATTTTCAATCTTTCTTTTAATCTATCCATTATTTTTTGAGAGCCTTTTACAAAACAAGCCGTTCCTAAACAAACTGCAATATTATATTTTCCTTTAGGCTTTAATGTAAATCTTGAATAAAAGGTTACTACTCCATAAATCTCTGCCATTGGCACGTTTAAAAATTCAGATAACGTCTGTTGTGCCTTTATAGGAATATAACCGTAATGTTCTTGAACTTCATTTAACATTTGTATCAAGTTGTCTTTTATAGGTTTATACTCGTTGCATAAACTCTCAAGAAATTTATCTTTTTCACTACATTTACAATCACATTCGCATTGTTTCCTAGTGTTTTCATTTTTTATTGTATTTTCTCCCATATAAATTTCCTCCTATAATATTATATTGGCATTATATCAAAGTATTATTTTTTTAACAAGATTTTTTCGACTTTTTTTGCACCTCTTATTTTTTGCACGGATGGGACCGGTTCTCATCCGTGCAAAATCCACCACTTTTTCCATTTTCACGCAAAAATTGCACGGATGAGAACCGGTCCCATCCGTGCATTTTTTATTCTTTGTCCCACACATCACTGACAAACCTTCTATTAATTCTTAAAATTCTAGCCACTTGAGTTTTTTTAGCTCCTTTAATCTTTTTTATTAATCTTAAATCTTTTCTAAGCTCTTCTTTGGTCTTGTTTTTAAAAAATGTTATAACTTCACTTATATCATCAATATCAAATGTTTTCATAATAATTTTAACTAGCTCTTCATCTAACAGTCTATTAACAATTTCATATTCAGCATAGTTATACACATTTTCAATATCTTCATATTCTGAGTTTATAGTATAATTTACAAACTCTCTCACATCATTATTAAAATAATGCATCAAAACATCCTTAGTAATGATTTTTTCGCCACCAATGTATTCGTGATAGCTACTCCACTTATAGTTTTGCGTCTTTGCCATCAAGGCTTTTTCTGGATTTCTATGAATATATCTACAGACTTCTAAAAAATATTTTTGATTTTCAATACATTTACTTTTAAATCGATTTTGAACTAACTGACCTGTTCTTTCATACTTAGAATTAAAATAATATACATACCTAATCATTAATCTTTGCATTAATTTCGATAAAAATTTTTCTTCGATTTTAACAACCATATGAACGTGATTTGTCATCAGACAATAAGAATAAATATCATAATTGATTTCTTTTTTGAGTTTTAAAATTTGTTTTAGAAAAAATCTTCTATCCTGATCATCATAAAAAATGTCTTGAGCATCAATCCCTTTAATAATCGTATGATAAAGCTTGGAATTGCTTATCTCTCTTCGCAGTCTCGTCATCTCTTTTCAACCTCCCTTCTATTATTTTTATTAGCCTATTATTTGCAAAGCTATGTTATGTCAATGATTATATCATACTTTTTTTCCTATTTCTAGATTTTTTTATAAAAATCTCAAAAATGCACGGCAGAGAACCGGTCCCAAACGTGCAAAATCTAAAAATGCACCGTTAAGAACCGGTCCCAACGGTGCAATCAAATTCATAATAGCTACTCGGAATATTTCCAACAATAACATGTTCTGCGATAATAACTTGATTTTTAACAACTTGTGAAAAATTTTTCATTGGAGTCACTATTTTCATATCGCATTCAAACTCAACATATACCCTATGCAAAGTCTGATTAATACCTTGAGCAACGAACTCACTTTTTATATTGGTATCAACAGTTCCAGCTACAGAGACATTAATTGGAAGCTTAGGTCCCATCCCTGCGAGAAAATATATTCCAGTCAAACTACCAAATGGCAATTCAATTTTTTCACTGTGTAAATCGTCAAATTCATGTTGAATATTCTCAGTCAAATCCGAAATCAGATTATTTATTGGAACGACATTTGCTCTAACCACCACAACATCTTGATTTTCATCCTTCTCAACAGTATACAATTGTTCATACTGATACTTATTCATCATTATTGTTGACTGCTGATTAGTTATTATTGTTGCTATTGACTTAATTTTTTCCTCACATAAAGTTTTAAATATTGGTTCGAAATAATAGCAAAACAGTCTAAACATTAAACTGATTAGTACGCACAAAACAAAGACTTTTATGATTTTCCACTTTTTTCTTCGTTCCTTGTTTCTTGCATTTCCAGCAACTACAGTACCTACAGCATCCACAGTCCCCTCAGGCCATCCAGCACCTATAGCATCGCCACCACTCATCATCGTTTTCTGTATATTAGGTCTTTTCTTTCCTATAATTCGGAAATAAATTGACGGTCTTAGTAAGAATCTTTTTCTAGAGTAGATTTTCCCAATATTTCTATCATTTTGCATCACTACTCCCTCCACATGCGCCAGGCATCTTAATTACGAAATCACAATTGGTTCTTTTGCTTTTCGCAACACATATTTAGGAATATAGATTTTTTCTCCAGCGTTTAACTTATCTGGCCTTTCCATCCCATTAACTCTAGCTATGTCATCGATTGTACTTCCGAATCTTTTAGCTATTTTCCACAATGTGTCTCCGCCTTTTACCACATAAATTATCACACTATAATCTTCTTGATTCTCTTCCTCTTCCATTGATATTTCACTAATTACAGGGATTTGTGAGTTTCTATACATATTGGTTTCAAAATTCAAATCAACATTTGCACTAACAACTCCAGCTTGATTTATAATCTCTTGCGAACTGACCTCTATATTCGTGTCCGCCTTACACTCGTCAGTTATTTCAGTATCTTCAACAGATTGTTCAAATGGAATAGTTAATTTCTTAGTATTAATTCCGGTTGTAGAATTATCTGAAAAAATCAAGTTTACTTCAAGCTCACCCTCAAACAGAATTTTTCCATTCAACTTATTTTCTTTGTTGACCACCGGCGTTATTGCAACATCAAGTATATTCCCACTTTCGAGCTCTGGCACATTCATTTTTTCACGAATATTGCACATATCTTTTTTACATTGCTTATTTGTGATTGTGTTAACCATATTTTTGTTGAACGTCATTTTCTCACCCGGACAATACATGTCTTGAATCGTCTGGATTTCTTTCTCTTCATAAGCAATACAAGATATTTCAACTTCCATCTCTATGCTTATTGAGTGTTCATCCACCACATTCGGTTTTATTAAAATATTTTTTATCATATACGTTGTTTCACACAAATTTTCTTCCTTAATATTGGGCATATCTATAAAACCAACTAGTGGTAATCTTCCACGGAATTCGCATATACGGCTATCTTCAGTCAAATATATCATTCGCATTTCGATTTCTGCCTTTGCAAGAATCTTGTTATAACTTATCTTGATGTCTTTATCAACTAAACAAACTTGTGCACTCAAAATCTCCGCAAGATTGTCTGTGCTTGGAATTGACACATTCTCTTTAACTGAAGTCCTTGTACTTCCACTTCCCACCAATGAATTAACCTTCATTCTTTTATTAAGCACTTGAATATTGCTATCATTTAACTCTGTTATCACATCAATAGCTTCCTGCGTGTATATTTTTATTTGGACTTCTAATGTAACTTTTATTCCTATTTTCCTTCCATTTATGACATTACATTCTATTAATTTGATTTTCGGCATAATATCTACATTCATTTCACTTTCTAAATCTGGAATATTAAAATTTTCTGAAAAATCTAAATTTGTATTTAACCCCCTTATGTTATCATTTTTAGACATTCCTCTATTTTCAATGCTTCCATCCAATATCTCAGTTGAACTGGCCTCCGCATTTGCACTTACCGTTTCATCACAATCAGCTAAATACATTATATAAGTCAATATATTTCCGTCTATTCGGATTTTACCATCCATTATCTCTTTTTTATAAATACAAACATTTCCACTCGTATTAATCGTATTTAATATATCTGGCTTTGAATCTGGAACTATCATATCTCCTTGAATGGTTATTGTTTCTCTTTTTTCACTTATGACTTTATTAATGTTTAAAGTCTCTTTGGTTGTGTTTATTTCCATGAAAAAAACCTCCTCTACATTTTTGTTTATTAATGTATATGGGGTTTCTTCTTATTTTAGAACTTTTGCACCGCAGGGACCGGTTCTTATCCGTGCAGTTTTTATTTTTGCACCGCAGGGACCGGTTCTTATCCGTGCAGTTTTTATTTTTGCACCGCAGGGACCGGTTCTTATCCGTGCAGTTTTATATCGACACTACCAACTCCACCTTCGATATTAATTTTATTTTCTCCATTTCCTGTAGTTGAATTATCAGCAACAGAAACATCATCAATTTTGATATCTCCAATGCCCTTTTCTGCATGAATTTCATACATGTCACTATCTCCTATTAAATCCAATTGAACATTACCTACGCCACAACTAATTTTTGAATTACCTTTCAACTCTCCTAAGTACGATAACTTTCCAACACCTGCATCTATATTGGCATTTGTCAATTCAGATTTTTTAATTATTACTTGACCAGCACCACATTGAATTTTGGTATTATTATTAACTGAAATATTTTCTAACTCTACATTTCCTGCACCAAAATCGAAATCCACATTTTTCGCCTTAATTTCCGCTATATTTACTGTTCCAGCACCAATTTCTATGGCAACATCATCTAGTTCTACATTTTCTGGTATATAAACTGTTATACTACTTTTAGAGTCATTTTTATTGAAAATTTTTTCGTTCTTTATCTCTAATACTCCATCTTTGCTCTCGATTTTTGTGTTCTTTGGAATTTGATATTTTTCTACTCTATACGAATTCCCTTCTGATTTCACCGTCAAATTCGCAGTCGAAATCTCAAGTTTCATTTTTGAAAATTGTTCTAATTCTTGATTTTCGTCTATTATCTCTACGTTAGAATCATTTGATTTTAAAGCATCTTGCAAATTGTCTGTAAGATAGTTTACTCCATAAATTCCTGTAAATATTGAAACTACGATTGCAACTATTCCCCCAATTATTGATACTGCCAAATATAGTCCAAATGCAATTGATGCATATTTTATTATTTTTTGAAATTCTTTCATTTATCTTTCCTCCTTTCTATACAGTCTTTTATTTTTATTTAATATCAACTCCACCAAATAAGCAAAAGGCTTTTACGTAAATGGTTGGTTGCTCTTCTTTATTCTTGGTTTTATTGTTTACTCCACCAAATATTGAAGTTGATTTTACTTGAATATTAATATTTTCTGGAACTAATATATTTATTCCTCCAAAGACTGATGTTGCATTTATAATTTTGTCTTCTACTATATTCGCATTTTTTAAATCTAAATCTATTCCTCCAAATATCGCATTTAAACTTACTCCGTTAAAGTCATCTCCTGCAAAATTCAATTTTTGACCAGAAAAAGTTGCATAAAATTCTTCTTTATTGCTTTTATTTAACTCATCAATTTTGCTATTTACTTTTGAGCTAACTGTATCTTTAAAAATAATTCCTACCCCTATTGCCACTAATACAGCTGGTAATATTAGCTTCCCTATAATACTCATATCTATAATTCCTTGTGCTGCTAATAATAATGCTATTCCTATAATTAGCCATATATATGCACTTGCATCTTTATAATTTTTTACAATACTTACAACACTTGGCACAATTATAAATAATGTCCACCATCCTTCAAAAAATATATCAATATTGGTTATTCCAACTGCATTCAATCCTAATATTAACCCTATTATTATAAAGATTACTCCCCATAATATATTTTCTACCTTTTTCATACTTTTATCTCCTTTCAATTTCTGCACCGTTGGGACCGGTTCTCAAACGTGCAGTTTTATTTTTGCACTGCAGGGACCGGTTCCCAAACGTGCAGTTTTTATTTTGCACCGCAGGGACCGGTTCCCAAACGTGCAGTTTTATTTTTGCACCGCAGGGACCGGTTCCCATCCGTGCATTTTTTATCCGCGCATTTCTCCACATTTTCATCATATCTTTTATCCCCAATTTATTTCCATAATTTAAAATAGCTTGTGAATAAATTTTTACAGAAACCTTAGCAATTACAACAATTGTAACCAAAATAACTGCTAATGAAATACAAATTTCTTGTGTTGTTGCAATTCCCATCATAACTCTAAAAGGCATGCAAAATGGTGATGACATCGGCAATATCGCTGCTATTTTATTTAATTCACTTGTCGGATTCATCATCGTAAAATATGCTAAATAAAATCCGATTACTGCTACAATTGCCACTGGTCCGTTTGCAGATTGAACATCTTCTGGTTTGCTTACGGTTGAACCTGTTAATGCATATAATAATGCATAAAATGCATATCCCAAGATGAAATACAATGCTGTAATCAAACCTAAGAACGGTGTAATTGTTGAAAAGTCTATAATTCCGTCAAGCATTCCTTCTTCTAAAAATAATTTTTTTGAAACTAATGCTACTACTACCATCGCAGAAATTTGCAATAATCCAACAATTCCAATTCCTATTGTTTTCCCCAAAACTATTATCTTTTGAGTAGTTGAGGTTACTAGCGTCTCTATAATTTTTGATGTTTTTTCTGTTGTTATCGAGCTTGATACTTGATATGCACAAAAATATATTGCATAAAATAATACTAATGACAACAACATCATCGCAAATTGATTTCCTTGCACTTCTTCCTCTTCGGCTTGCTTCATTTCTAAATTAAATTTAGGATTTAAACTTTGTAGTTGTTCCTGCGTTAACCCTAATTTCGATATTTGTAAATTGCTATATAAACCTGTAATTGTATTGACCAAATCCTGTGGCACTTCTGACTCCATTGATAAGTTTCTTACTATATATTGAAGATTAATTTCTCCTTCTCTATTCTCAATCAAGATTGCTTTGTCTATTTCTTTATTTTGAATTTTTTGTTTGATTTTTTCCAAATCATCAGCCTTATCTTCAGAAATTTGAACGTCATAATTCAAATCCATGCTTTTCAAACTCTCTAATGCTCCTTCAAAAACATTGTTTACATCTACAATCAACAATTTATCTCCATTAGCCTCTGCTCCATTTCCTCTAATTGATTTTATTATGTTTGGAATATTAAATAATATTACTATAATCAGCAAAATTATCACATTTGAAATTATAAATGATTTCCTTTTTATCATATCTTTTATTGTAAACTTTGCAACTATCATAAAATCACGCATTCTGCTCACCTACCTTTTCTATAAATATGTCATTCAGACTTGGCTTTTGAAGCTCAAATTTATCAAGCTTGACTCCTTGTAGTACTAGCGTTTTCATTAATAAATGAGCTTGTTCTTCTTTTTCCACTTTAATTTGATAATTATTATCAATGTTCTTTTCAACTATCATTCCGGCATCTTTTATATATGATGTGATATCTCGGTCTGAATTTATTTCTAATTTTCTAGCAGGATAGCTATTTTTTATTTCTTTAAGATTTCCTTTTAATACCGTTTTTCCTTTATTTGTTATGACTACATCTTTACAAAATTCTTCAATAGATGTCATTTGATGACTTGACATTATTATGTATTTTCCTTTTTTAACCAATTCTAATATTACTTCTTTTAATAGTTCTGTATTTACTGGGTCTAGCCCGCTAAACGGCTCATCTAGCACAATCAACTCTGGATTATTTAAAATTGCTGATATAAATTGGACTTTTTGCTGATTTCCTTTTGATAGTTTTTCAGCTTGCATATTTTGATATTCATCAACCTTTAATCTTTCCATCCAGTATTTTATTTCTTTTGATGCATCTTCTATTTTCATACCTTTGAGCTCTGCAAAATATAGCAATTGCTCAAAAATCTTTGTCTTTGGATATATCCCTCTTTCTTCTGGTAAATATCCAAAATTCACATTTTTTCTTTCTACCTTTTTACCATTCCACGTTATTTCTCCACTGTCTTTTTTTATTATGCCTAATATCATTCTGATTGTCGTCGTTTTGCCGGCACCATTGGTTCCAAGCAATCCAAATACTCCCGGTTCATTTATCTCAAAACTTATATTGTCTACTACCAGTTTGTTGTCAAAGTATTTGCTTACTTTTTCTACTTTTAACCCCATATTTAAACACCACCCCCTTTTCTTGCCCTCATTATATTATAATTTTATTATGATTGCAAGTACTGCACGTTTAGGACCGGTTCTCTGCGGTGCAAAAAATGCACGGATGAGAACCGGTCCCAACGGTGCAAAAAAATGCACCGCAGAGAACCGGTCCCAAACGTGCAGTTCAAAAACGCGGTTCTATAATAAATGTTGGGGTGGTACAAAAAACACTTCAACATTTTTTATTATTTTTAATAAAATAAACACACT
>CAKPLQ010000018.1 GCA_934167685.1 uncultured Clostridia bacterium
TTTACTTATATCATAAATTTTAGATTAAGACATTTTCCTAAATGATATATTAAGACATTATCATAAATGAATTATATCAGTTTTGAAATTTCTTGTTTTTTTCTTTACAAATCAAGCATTTTGGATTACAATAATATCTGGAGGTAATTTTATGAAAACTTATAATTTCACATCTCACAATAGTGAAGAAACTATGAACTTTGCATTTAATTTAGCAAGCAAATTGAATGTTGGAGATGTTGTCGTTTTATCTGGTGAATTAGGCGCCGGGAAAACTAAATTTACAGAAGGTTTTTTAAAGTTCTTTGATCTTGATGATGAAATTTCAAGCCCAACTTTTAGTATTGTTAATGAATATAAAAAAGATAATTTGAATATATATCATTTTGACGTTTATCGTTTAGAAGATGTTGACGAGTTCTATGCTATTGGCGGTGAAGAGTATTTTTCTTCTGGCATTTGTATTATTGAATGGGGTGAATTAATTGAAGATGCCCTTCCTCAAAATTGCATAAGAATTTATTTTGAAAAAGATTTGTCTGATGAAAATATTAGATATTTAACAGTTACTTACCCTGAATTACTAGATTTAAAAATAAAAGAAAATTAGGAATTTGCCTTAAATTCCTAATTTTTTATTTTTCTATTTAATTATTATATTTTTTTAGAATCTCATAACAGTCATTGCAATTACTATAATTCCAAGAATTACTCTATATACTGCAAAAACTTTGAAACTTCCTTTTTTCAAATAGTTTAATAAGAATTTTATTACTAATACTCCCACTAAAAAGCTGAATAATACTCCCATGAAAAATGCAAGAGTAAATTGAAAATCAGTAATACTTACTAATACTGCTGCTAATATTATTGGTGTAGATAATAAAAATGAGTATTTTGCTGCGCTTTCTCTGTCAATTTTTAATGCTCTTGCAACAGTCATTGTAATACCAGACCTTGAAGTTCCTGGAAATGCTGCTGCTATGGCTTGTGATAGTCCAATCAAAAATGATTGTTTAAATGTAATATCTTCAAATTTAATTTCAGATGGTGCTTTTTTGTCAACCACATATAGCACAATACCTAACACAATAAGTGCTACTGCTATCATTATTGTTTCAATTCCAAATTTATCACAAATATATCCTGAAAATTTATCTAACACTAAGCTAACAATACCTGTTGGAATTGTTACTGCAACTATGTACCAGAAAATTCTACCTTCTGTAGATTTTTCCTTTTTAACAACTTGGTTGTATCCTCCTTTGATTAATGCAATCCAATCTTTAAAAAAGAATAATGTTATTGCTAGTAAAGTTCCTAAATGTAATGCAATATCAAAACCTTCTGGCATCTCTCCCCATTTTAACATCCATGGTATTAATTTTAAATGAGCTGAACTTGATATTGGTAACAACTCTGTTAATCCTTGTACTATTCCTAATACTATTGCTTGATATACTTCCATATTTTTTCATCCTTTCTGCACCGATGGGACCGGTTCTTTGCCGTGCATTTTTTGCACCGTTGGGACCGGTTCTCTGCGGTGCATTTTTTGCACGTTTGGGACCGGTTCTCCGCCGTACCATGGTTACTTGTATATTTCTTTTATTATATTATATATTGTATCTTTTATAAATTCTGCTGATGTAGTTGGGGCAACTTTACCTGGCAATGATAATGCCCACACAAATTTTAGTTGATTGTCTTTTACTGCTTTTTTATCAATTCCACCTGGATTTGATGCTAAATCTATTAATAGACAATCCTTTTTTACATATTTTAATTTTTCTTCATTCAAAATAATATGTGGCACTGTGTTTATAATTATATCATACTGTTTTAAGTTTTCGCCTATACTATTTATATTAGTCGCCTTATGTCCATATGCTTGTATCCAGGCTAGGTCTTCATCCTTTCTGGCAGCACAAGTTACTTTCGCTGATAAACCTGCTAGCTTTCTGGCTAAGACTTTTCCAATCCTTCCAAATCCTAATATTAAAACTTCGCTTCCATGTATTATTTTGTTTGTATTTTCTATGGCTATTTGAATTGTACCTTCTGCAGTTGCTATTGTGTTTAATACAGCAAGCTCTTCCCTTTTCATTATGTCTATTATTTCGATATATTCATCATTAGCCAATTCATATACTTCTGGAAATATTCCCCCTGCTATAAGCACTTTTGCATTTATTACATGCATCATTTCTCTTATTGTAACTTCTTTCTCACTAAATGGCATATTAATTGTCTTCCCATTGCTTGAAAATGGTATTGGTCCTATGACTATTTCGACTTCTTGGATTGCTTTTTTTATTGATTCACAATGTTTTATTTTAAGATTGTTTTTTAATTCTTCTGCTTTTTCTAAACCATATGCAAATATTTCATTTTGCTCTTTTGCTAGCATTACTGCTAATTTGATTATTCTTAAGTCTCCACCTATAATTGCAAATTTCATATACTTCCTCCTTTATCACGCCAAACTAATTTAATTGCACTATTCTTCTAATTATTGGGCTTTTATTATAGTATATTAATTTTGCAATTTTTTATGAATTTTATTCTCTCTCTTTCTGATTTTCTAATTCTACTTCGTGATTTTCTTCATCTTGTCTATCTTTATTCATTTTAGGTAAAACATCTCCATAGCCAATTTTCTTTGTAATTTCTACCATTTCTTCTAAATGCTCTTTTGCTTTGATTTCTTTTTTTGTTAATTTACGTTTTTTGTGATCATCTTCTTCTATATCAAGATTAAATGGTATTGATAGTTTGGCAATTATTATTGCAAATGTCACATCATTTTTAATTTTTTCTACAATTCTTTTTGGATTTTCTTGTATTGCCACATTCGCATATTGAATTGCTCTTGTCTTATCATTTTTTATTATATATATTTTAGCTAGCTCTAGATATGCATCTGCACAAAGTTCTTCATCCTCTGTTACTTGCATAAAATATTGTTCTGCTTCTTCTAATTCTTTATACATCAAAGCAATTTCTGCTAAACTGTATTTTGTATTATATATTAATGAATTTAACTCTGCCGCTTTTTCATAACATACTTTTGCATTTTGAAAATCATTTAACATTGTATAAACTATTCCTAAATTATAGTTTAAATCAAAACTTGTTGGACTATATTTTAAAGCTTCTGTATATATATTTACCGCTTCTTTATAATCTTCTTTTTCTATCAATAAATCTCCTAGAGCAACTGTTGCTTCTGTATATTCTGGCTTCTTATTAAGTAGATTTGTTAGAACTTGAATTGCTTCATCTTTTTTATCTAAATCTGTCATAATAGTTGCTACTTTGTAATATGTGTCATAATCTTCTTTGTTAATACTTATTGCTTGTGCATATTCGTCTACAGCCTTTCTCTGTCCACCTTCTTGTTCATATATATATCCCAAAAGTTTATGTCCTATATAACTATCAGGATTTTGGGTTACAAGTTTAATCAATTTGTTTTTGGCTGCTTTAGTATTTCCAAACACTAAATATATCCTTGCTAAAATCCCGTCTACCATCTCTCCAATATTGTTATTTACTCTTTCTAGTATAATAACTATTACTGGAATGATTATTGATAATGTGTATATTATTATTTGTGTAGCCATTCCTAACTCATCTTTTGAAAAACATAGATGCCAAAAATCAATTGCAATTCCGCAAAGCTTCTATTGATAGTATAGGAACATATTTTGTATCATTTTTTCTGATTAATTCAAAAAACATGTATACAAATAGTCCAAAAGCTGCTGTTATAAATATAAGTTGTTCTATTATCATATCTTTCATCCTTTATTTTTGATTATTGTTTATGTTCATGCTCATGTGAAACCTTTTGGTAATCATCAATTATATTTTGCACAATAGTCTTTGAATCTACTCGCCCTTCAGTTTTTAGCATGTCTTTATTGTATCTCTCTATTAAATGTGGTAAAGATTCTCCTGTTTCTTCCATTAATTCTTTCCATGTAGTATCCGTATTTGGAATATAATCTTCTTCTGATATTTGGTTTTCTGGTCTTTGATTTAGGTATTTTTTATCTTCTTCCACTTCTTCAACTTGATGAGCTAAATCATGAGTATATTCTTTTCCACCCACTTTAAAATCTCTTCTTATTTGAGCATCTTCTTGTCCATTTCCATCTTCGCCCTGTTCTCTTACTTGCCTTGCAACCCTTTCTTGACAAGGTAAAACATCAACGGTTTGAATATTGACAATTCCATATTGGCCATATGTTACAGCGATTTCTTTATCTGAACGATTTGTTTTCATTAGAGCATGAGGAACTTCTTTCTCTATATTTTCTCCCTTTTCATCAACACTTATTATTTTTCTTCGTGTAGGTTCAGATGGTTGTATCTTTTCGTTTAATTGCCATTTGCTTTTTCCGCCATTTTGAACCTTTTCCAACATTACATATCTTCCTAATTTTTTAGAGTAACCTTGAGCATGTTCATCTGAATCCTCAAAAATTTCTGGCATTCTTTCTTTAATATCCTGTATATCTTTTATTTCTCTAACATTTATCAAATCTAAATCTTGATTTTGTTCTTTTAAATCCTCATCAATTTCTTGAGACTTTTCTTCTTTGCTATTGTCTTGCTTGTTTTTTTCTACTTCTAAATTTTTTTCTGATACTCCTTTTAGTCGTCCTTTTTCCAAATCATTTGATTTCATAAGCTCTTCTATATTTAGTTCTTCTCCCAAATATTTTGCTAAATCTCCTGTTGCATAAACTTTTCCATCTCCATCAATTGCCAAGCATTCTTCTACCACTTGCTCTCCCTTTTCGTTTTCATTTAACCAACGAAAATGATAGCTTGTTTTCCCGTTTTGGTCTTGTTCTGCTGTTATAAAAACATTTTTTAATGTAATCGGACCACTGATTGTATTTATTACAAATTCTGAATAATATTTAGTTGCAATTAATTCTCTCTGATTTTTCTCTTGAATATTCTGTGAATCCACACTTGCTTCTATAATATTTAATTTTTCTAAGATTTCTTTTTCCTCAGGAGCAAATGTATATTGTTCAGTCTTATTCTTTTCCATTCTAATTCTCCTTTACAAGTTCACCTATCAAGTCATAATTACTAACGTCAATTACTTTAGCTTTGACAAATTGATTAACTAATTTGTCATCTCTATTTTTAATATAAATTACTCCATCTATATCTGGGACGTCTTGTTTAGTTCTTCCTATTAGATATTTTCTGTCAAAAGAAATATCTTCTATAAGAATTTCCACCTCTTGTCCAATCTTGTTTTGAAGGTTTTCTTTAGAAACTTCTTGTTGAATTTTCATTATCTTATTATATCTTGATTTTTTTGTTTTCCCATATACTTGCTCTGGCAATTTGGCAGCTGGTGTTCCTTCCTCTTTTGAGTACATAAATGCACCTAATTTGTCAAATCTTGCTTCTTCTACAAACTTGCTTAATTCATCAAAATCTTGTTGTTTTTCTCCTGGAAATCCAACAATTAAACTTGTTCTTAAAGTTACATCTGGAATTTCTTTTCTTAATTTTGCTATAAGACTTTCTATTTGCTCTTTATTAGTTTGTCTATTCATTTTTTTAAGAATTCCATTTGAAATATGTTGAATTGGAATATCAAAATATTTGCATATCTTATTATTGTTCTTTACTGTTTCAATCAATTCATCAGTTATTCCTTCTGGATACGAATACAAAAATCTTATCCACTTTATTTCAGGAATTGTTGATAATTGTTCTAATAGTTCAGCTAATTTTGATTCTCCATACAAATCCACTCCATATTTAGTTGTATCTTGGGCAATTACAATAAGTTCTTTTATTCCTTTACTTGCAAGCATTCTAGCCTCTTCCATTATTTCTTCTTTTCTTCTACTTACAAATGGACCTCTTATATATGGAATTGCACAATATGTGCATCTATTACTACATCCTTCTCCAATTTTCAAATATGCATAATTCTTTCCTGTAGTAACTACCCTTTCGTAAAACTCATTATATGTAGGCATAGGAAGTGGCTTCATCTCAGATATTTTGTTTGTTGTTTTTGTCTTACTTTTTTCTACAATATCTTCATTTATTAGTTTTTCAATTTTCTGCCACATTTCTGGATACTCATCAATTTTAATAAATAAGTCAACTTCTGGAAGTTCCTTTACTAGTTCATCATAATATCTCTGAACTAAACATCCCATTGCAATTAAATATTTACAATTTTCTTCTTTGTATTTTGCCATTTCTAAAATTGTATTAATTGCTTCTTCTTTTGCAGATTCTATAAATCCACAAGTATTTATCACTATAATATCTGCTTTTTTAGGGTCATTGACAATTTCGAATTTATTATTTTTGAAATGCCCAATTGCAATTTCTGTATCTATTAAATTCTTGCTACAACCTAATGATATAAATCCGACTTTCATTTTTTCTCCTTTCTGCACATTTGGGACCGGTTCTCATCGGTGCATTTTTTATTTTGCACCGCAGGGACCGGTTCTCATCCGTGCATTTTTATTTTGCACTAACTGTTATGACTACAAATATGTTTTCTTGTTAATTCCATCAAGTTTAATTTAGTAAATCCTTCAACTTGAGTTTTAGCCCTATCTTGTTTTAAACTCTCTTTTAACAATTTCTCTATTTTATCTTTATTTTCTTGTTTTTGCATGTCTATATAATCTATAATTATTATTCCACCAATATCACGTAATCTTAATTGTTTCGCAATTTCTATTGTTGCCTCATAGTTTACTTTGTATACAGTTTCTTCTAATGTGCTTTTTCCTGTAAATTTTCCAGAGTTTACATCTATTGCTACTAATGCTTCAGTTTGGTCTATTGTTATAAACCCTCCACAGTTTAGCCAGATTTTTCTTTGTTTTGATTTTTCAATTTGTTTTTCTAATTCGTATTTTTCTAAAATATCTTGATGCATTTCTGTTTTGATATTTTCATTCATTTCTTGAAGCAATTCTTGTATTTCTTCATATTCCTTTTCATCATTTATAGTAATTTTTTCTATCCTATTTTCTGGCAAATCTAATATTATTTTTTCCAAAATACTTGGGCTTTTATATAATAGTTGTGGCTTACTTGGCGCTTTTTTAAATTTTTCTTCTATCTTTTTCCATTTATTCAAAAGTTGTTCTAAATCCTCTTTTAATTCTTCGTCTTTTTTCTTTATCGCTGCTGTTCTAACTATAGCCCCTGTGTTTTCTGGTAATACTACCTTTATAGATTTTAATAACCTTTCTCTTTCGGATTCATCTTCTATTTTTTGTGATATTGTCACTATATTTGTATTTGGCATTAAAACAACATATTTTCCTGTTAATTTTATATGTGTAGATGTTCTAGCTCCTTTTTTGTCATTGCTATCTTTTTGAATCTGTACGAGAATTTTTTGCCCTGTTTTTATAACATCTTTAATTTTGGTATCTATTCTTTTTTCAATCTTTTCATCTACCTGTGGTACCACGTCTTTAACGTGTATAAAACTGTTTTTTTCAGTTCCTATATCCACAAATGCAGCTTGCATTCCTGGTACTATATCTTTTACTATTCCTAAATAAATGTTTCCTTCATTTCTTGCTTTTTGACTTTGTTCGTTTTCTTCATATATTTCTACTAGCTTGCCATTTTCTACTGCAGCTATTATTTTTTCATCTTTGTTTTTATTTACTATTAATTCTATCATGTCTTTACCTTTCTAATTTAATTTGTTCATCGCGGAATCTATTCCATTACTTAATATTTCTATTACTGCCTCTTTTGCTTTTTCCACACCTTCTTCAAGTTTAGGTATTTCTTCTTCTGGTATTGCTCCTATTACATAATTTATATCGTCTCCACTATGTTTAGGTCTTCCTATCCCTGTTCTTATTCTTGCAAATTCCTCTGTTCCTAGTATTTGGATTATTGATTTCATTCCATTATGTCCTCCAGCTCCACCTTTTTTTCTTATTTTGATTTTGCCTGGTTCAATATCCATATCATCATATATTACTAGAATTTCTTCTTTGGGAATTTTATAGAAATCAACAAATTGCTTTATACATTCCCCACTTAAATTCATGTATGTTTGTGGCTTTATTAACATTACTTTTTGTCCTTCTATTATTGCTAATTCATATAACCCTTGAAATTTGCTTTTATTTACTTTTATTCCATATTGTTCTGCAATTTTGTTTATCGCATTAAATCCCATATTATGTCTTGTTTTACTGTATTCTTCTTCTGGATTTCCTAATCCTATTATTAAATACATTTTTCTGCCTCTTTCCATTTTTTTATACTATATTATTTTACATTGTTTTTGCGTATTTTTCAAGTGTTTTACACAAAAAAACGAGGTTGAGATGTATTAATACTCTCTCCCTCTATTTTTTATCTTCCTTCATCGTCTTCTCTTTTAATAGATTTATTTTTTTGTTCTGCTTCTTGTGTTGTTTTATAGCTTTTTATAGACTCTAAATACTCTTTTCTACTATTCATTTTAAACTCATCAGAACTTTGCTCTTTATTTTCACTTTCTTCTTTAGGACGAATTTGTTTTTCTAATTCCAAAAGTTCTTTTTTGAACCAATTTTTAGTTAATATACTTCTTTGGACTTTTTTCACAAATTCTAAACATTTGTCTACTTTTTTATATGTTTTAATAATAAAATCTGCTTTATCATTCACTCCTTCATCTGCGTATTCTAATTTACCTGTAATATAAGATAAAATTTTTCTTCTTTCCTTAACTCCAAAATCCATTTTATTTAATTCATCAAGATATCTATTAAACTCTTTCACTCTTTGACTTTGTTTCATTTCTTCTAAAGTTTTAGGTTCTTCTTCTAGAGCTTCGTAATATTTTTCTTCCATATGACCAGCAGGTAATTTTAACAATTTTTCTTCATCTCTATCTCTTTTTCCTATAAGCTTCTCTGCCTCTTTTCCAAATATTAAATGTCCGAAAAAATTATCCCTTATTAATTGTATAAAATTACATATACACTCTTGCATTTCTATACTTCTTACAGCTTCTCTGTTTAATTTCATATTGGCAAAGCTTACTTTTAAATATCTTTTTCTTATCATTTCTAACAAGTTGTCTTCTTTTTGTTTTATTATACCGTTTAGCTCTGGATTTTCTCTATTTATATAGTCCCTGTTCTCTTTTAACTCTCCTAATATTCTTCCTATCTTTGTACTTTCTATCCCAACATCTGCGCCATAATAAGCCTTTAAACAAGGTTCTCCTAAGTCATAGTATTTTCTTTCAGATTTTACTTTTATTTTTCCTGTATCTAGGAATTCAACTTCTTGTTCTTTTATTAGTCCATTTTCTCTAATAATTCTTCGGCCATTTGAACTAGGTATTTCATCAAATTTTAAAAATTTCCACATTTCTATATTATTTCCATATCCACTCTTTATGCTTAATTCTTTTTCAAAACCATTTTCATCTATGATTGATGAATAAGCATATGTTGTGCTTTCTATATGAGTTTCTCCAAAATCTGATATTATATCCATAGCATATTGTACCTCTCTACTGTCTATTTCTATTGCATATATTTCAACTGCTCCTTTACCATCTTGGCATTTGGATACTTTACAATTTTCACCTATTGTAACTGTACCATCTGTCATTACCTTTAAATTATTATATTTCCTTCTATTTTTGATTGCTGGCATATTTTTTAATTTTTCTATTTCATCCTTCGAAAATTCCATAATACTAATCTCCTTTAACTTTTCATCAATTTCTCTAATACAATTATAAACATAGCATGTGACCAACCAAGTCCAATAACCCAGTTAGGTTTTAGAGTTTCATTATCAATTTGTTCACCCAAGAAACTATGCTTTCCTGCAGTCTTTACAACAAAATCGAAAGCCTCTTTTGCCTTTTTCTTTTCTCCATTTTCAAGATAATATAAAGTCATCCATAAATTAGCAATTGGCCAAGGAGCTCCACCTCTATAATGGTCATATTCAAATCTTTGATATCCACCTGTATATGTTCTAAGTCTTAAATTAATATTTTCTATAGTATTTAGTACTTTTTTTTCTTTTGGAGAAAATACTCTAAATGGATAAACAGAACCTAATAAACTAATATCAATTCTTTTATCATCCAAATTTCTTACATAAGATTTTCTTGTATCATCATAGAAATTGTCTTCAATATATTTTTTAATTTCAGTTTGTAATAATGTAATTTCATTTATATTTTTGTTTATCTTTTCATCTTTAAGTCTATTATTTTCAAAGTCAGAAACATTTTTTCCAAGTACTTTATAAATATTAATCATTGCTTGGAATGCCGCAAATATTGCTGATAAAGAATATAAATGAACACCTTCATACATTTCCCATAAATCATAACTTACATGATATATTCCTGTTCCATCAAATAAATCTTTAACATATCTTTTTAGAAAATCAACTGCCTTTTCACACATATGAAGATTTACTTTCAAAAATTCTTCACTTTTTGTGTATTCATAATGTGAATATACGCCATAAACAACACTAGCAGTTTCATCTATTTGATATCCCCATGATGGAGCTAATTTTCCATCTGTGTAGAAACGTTGTTCCCACATTCCATTTTTGCTTTGTGTCATTCTACAGAAATTACTATAAAATTTTTCTGTTTCTTTTTTCATTTTTAAAATATCTAATGCTTTTGTTATGAATACTGCATCTCTAGGCCAACAATATGCATATCTTCCACATTGTGTTAAATCTTCATCAACTTCTGGAGCAGCAATTATCCCTCCTGTTGATTGATTTGTTAATAATGGAAATAGCAAAATTGTTCTTCTGTATATATTTTGAATTTTTTCATCATAGCTATTTTCTGGTTCTTTTAAGTCAAGCCCATTATGAGCTTTTACATATTTTCTCCAATATGATTTTGTATCATTATATTCTTTGTTAAAATCGATTCTTCTTACTCTTTCTATTTCATCTTCAAAGAGTTGCATTGTTTTTTTATTTTCATCAATAATCACACATATTTCAAGTTCTTTCTTTTCTTCTGTTTTGATTATTCCTATGTCATAGCTTATGCTTGAATCTTTAGACATTCCAATATAATCTTTACCACCAATAACTCCTGAACCAATTGTACTTTGGCTATCATTAATTTGATGGCTTAACAATTTTGTTGATTTTGCAAATGTTGCTACTGAAAAATCATGTGCATATTGAATCATACCTGTATCGATTTTCATACCACTTACAAAATTATTTTGGTCTGATAATAATTCTGAATGTATCAAAAATTTAACATCTAAATCAATATTACTCTCATTTATGAAAGTGTATTTTTTAACAAGTATGTCCTCTTTTATTGTAACAAAATCTGTTTGCAATACTTTTAAATTAAAATATGTATTAGTTATTTCTGTATTTAATATATTTGTATCTGTATCATAATATTGCAAATAATTATTATTTATATCTTCATGTAAATTAATTAAATTTGAATCATTTATTTTCATTCCTGTACGAAAATATTTTAAATATTGTCTATTATCTCTATTAGGATATGATAGTCGTAACATTTCCCCTTTTCCGGAAAATGTTACTAACATATTTTTATTTCCTATTATCCCTTCATTTAGGTACTTTTCCATCGTATTCCTCTACCCTTCTATAATATTTAGAATTTGTTGTTCTAAGTCTTTAATTTTTTCATTTATTCTAAACATATCTTCATCATGTAATTCTGTATTTTCTACATCTTCTTTTACACTTGCATCCATATCTTTAATTTCACGTTGTAATTTATTTAATCTTGCTAAAATTTCTTGTCTCATGCTCTTAGCTTTTCTAATTTTAATTTTACCAACTAATTGTGTATCTCCTGTTAATTCATAAGTTTCACCATATTCTGGTATTGTAACTCCTATGCCAGTTTCTGCTACAATTTTATCTCTTAATACATCTTGAGATTCTTCTTCTCCATGTACTAAAAAGATATGTGTTGGTTTTGATATAAAAGAATATACAAAATTCATTAACCATTCTTGGTCAGCGTGACCTGAATAGCCCTCTATATATTCAATTCTAGCATTTACAGCAAATTCTTCTCCAAATATTGTTACTTTTTTAGCTCCATTTACAATCGAATATCCAAGTGTCCCCGGTGCTTGATATCCTACAAATAATATTGTACTATTGGGATTCCAAATATTGTGTTTTAAATGATGTTTTATTCTTCCAACATCACACATTCCACTTGCTGATATTATTATTGATGATTCTGAACTTTCGTTTAATGCTTTAGATTCATCTACAGTTTGAGTAAATTTTAGTCCTGGAAATTCTAATGGATTATCCCCTCTTTCCATTTCTTCTTTTATTTCATCATCAAACAAATCTGTATTTTGTTTAAATATCTCTGTTGCAGATATTGCAAGTGGACTGTCTACATATACAGGCACTCTCATCAATGTTTTGTATTTTCTCATAAATTCTTCATCATTTGTGTTTTCTTTTATTTTGTTTAATTCGTATAATATTTCTTGTGTTCTTCCTACTGCAAATGACGGAATTACTACTGTTCCTCCATTGTCAATTGTTTCTGATACTACATTTAAAAATATTTCTGCTTTTTGGTTATTTCGTACATGTAATCTGCTTCCATATGTTGATTCCATTACTAAATAGTCACAATCCTCTATCATTGTAGGAGCACTTAATAATGGCAAATCATTATTTCCTATGTCTCCTGTAAATACTGCCTTTGTTTCTTTTCCATCTTCTGTTGCCCATATTTCTATAATGCTTGAGCCTAACATATGTCCAGCATCATTAAATCTTACATTTATATTTTCATCTATTTGTATTATTTCATCATATTTTACTGGCACAAATATTTCCTGACAGTTTATTGCATCTTCTGCTGTATATAATGGTAGTAATGGTTGTTCACCTTTTCTTATTCTTTTTTTGTTTTTCCATTCTGACTCCATTTCTTGAATGTGACCACTATCTGGTAACATTATTCCACACAAATCACATGTTGCTTTATGAGCATATATTGGTCCTTGAAATCCTTCATTATACAATTTTGGAATCCTTCCAGAATGGTCTATATGAGCATGTGTCAACAACATAAAATCTATTTCCGCTGGATTATAATCAAACGGATTGTAATTTTCTAATTCTAGTTCAGCTCTTCCCTGATACATTCCACAGTCCACCAAAAATTTTTTGCCAGCTGCTTCTACTAAAAAGTTGGAACCTGTAACTGTTTTTGTTGCTCCTAAAAATGTTATTTTCATATGTTCTCTTCCCTTTCTGTGCCTACTTGCACCACTATATAAATATTTTTATCTTTTTATTTATTTTTAAATTGTCTACTAGGTTTACCTCAAATTTTTCGTCTGTTATATTCTCATCAAATATTTGAACATAATATTTTTCGTCTTCTTTTTGTATTTTATAATATAATTCTTCTAGTATTATTATTCTTGTTTCTAGAATATGTTGTACTACTTCAAATGGAACATTGGTAATTACTTTATTCTCTATTGCTTTTTGTTCCAATGCTTTTTCTGTTTCTATTATTTCACTTTTTAAATTTTCTACATCTTTAATATTATTTTCTAAATCATATGGTAAACACATAAAATATCTAAATTGATACATTAATTTAGTAATCTCTTCTTGCTCTGTACTTGCTTTTATTTTCATATTAAAACATTTAAGAAAAATTGTAATAAATTCTGTTATGATTTTCTCTTTTTGTTTTTTAGTTGTTCTTTTTACATCTAACATTTCTTTTTGTTTTTCTAATTGTTGCTTTTCTTTAACATAATTAATAGGATTTAATAAATAATTGTATTCACTTATTTCATTTAATAGTTTATTTCTTTTATCTATAAATTCCTTTTTCAAAACTTTAATATTAAATACTTTATCTCTTTTTTCGTATTCTGCCATTAGTCTTGATTCTTGCATCAAAATTTTTTCTGTATCTTTTAATTGTTTCATTGCTTTTTTTCTTTGTTCAGAGATTCTTATTATATTTGCCTCTGTATCTTCATATGCTTTTAGTTCTTTTTTTACTGCTCTTAATTTCTTAGCAATCTGTTCTGAAAATTCAATATTTTCTTTTACATCATTTATCATTGCTATTTTTATTAGCAATTCTTGTAACCTTGTAATTATTTCTTTACCATATTTTTCTTCACTCATCATAACTTCAAAATAATCAACTATTCCATCTTTATCTTGAACCCAATTATCCATAAATTCTTTTCCAAATATTATCTGTAACATTTGATAAACTAAATTTGCATCAATGTTTTCTATTTCTTTTTTTACTGTTGTCCATGACCATCCATTAAAATCTCTTAGCACTTCTAATCTATCAATGTTTTTTCCAATATTTATAAAGTCTGATACTGCTATTGTTGCTTCTTCATATTTATTATTTAAAATCTTTTTATTATTAGACTTCTTTTCTATTGCATATAATAGCTTTTCTTCTATTGGATAACTTATTATTTCATCTTCTGTAACAATAAATTTCTTTTCTTTTAATTGTTTTTCTAGTTCTTCATCTTCTAGCTTTTGACTTACTTTTACTACTTGAATTTTATTACATTTTTTGTTAATGTTTGATATTAGATTATCAACATATTGTTCTTCTGTTTGTTCTATTTCTTTTACTTTTTGATAATCTTTATATGAAACTTCTATTTTATATAATATTCCTTGGAGAAGATTTTTTGCTTGTTCATCTATTTGCTTTTCATCTAATATTCTCTCTAACTCTTCATTTCTATCTTTTTTTATTATTTTCTTAAACACGACCTTCTCCTTTCTTTTGTTTTTTCGATGCTTAAAATAAAACTTTGCATTACATTCCTCGGCTTATTACGAAACTTAAGAAATTCTAACTTATTTTATGGCACCCTTCCACTATCGCGAACTCTTTCCATAAAATTGCATAGAATTTCTAAAGTTTCTCCATGCACATTCGTCATTTCATTTAAAGTTTTATTTTAAGCATCGAAAATCTCAAATATAAATTCAAGGACATTTATGCTTCTTCTGAATTTGTCCCCATTTTAAGCTCTTGCAATTTTTCAAGAGTCATAAGAACTTGACGAGGCTTACTTCCCTGATATCCAGAAATAACTCCTCTTTCTTCCATTTGGTCAATAATTCTACCAGCTCTAGCATATCCAACTTTAAATCTTCTTTGAATAAATGAAGTTGAAGCCTGACCTGTTTCAACAACAACATCAATAGCATCCATTAAAAATGGGTCTGTATCATCATCAGGGTCTTGTTCTTGTGTTATTTCTTTGTCTGCTTTATTACCATTTTCAATTGTTTCCAATATATCCTCATTATATGTAGCAACACCATTTGATTTTACAAATGACACAATTTTTTCTACCTCATCATCCGATACAAATGCTCCCTGAACTCTGACTGGTTTTGGTGCTCCTGATGGATAGAATAACATATCACCTTTTCCTAATAATTTTTCTGCTCCTACTTGGTCTAATATTGTTCTTGAATCTACTTGAGATGATACTGCAAATGCAATTCTTGATGGTATATTTGCTTTAATTATACCTGTAATTACATCAACAGATGGACGCTGTGTAGCTATTATTAAATGCATACCTGCAGCTCTTGCTTTTTGTGCTAATCTACAAATTGAATCTTCTACTTCTTTTGCTGCAACCATCATTAAATCTGCTAACTCGTCTATTATTATTACTATTTGTGGTAATGTTCCAATTCCTTCTTTTTCTGCCATAGCATTATAACCTTTTAAGTCTCTTACACCTTTTTGTGCAAATAAATTGTATCTGTTGTCCATTTCTTGTACTGCCCAAGCTAGTGCTCCTGCGGCCTTTTTAGGGTCTGTTACTACTGGAATTAATAAATGTGGAATTCCATTATAAACAGATAACTCTACAACTTTTGGGTCTACCATTACAAATTTAACTTCACTTGGTTTTGCTTTATAAATTATACTTGTTATTATCGTATTTATACATACACTTTTTCCTGAACCTGTTGCACCTGCGATTAATGCATGTGGCATTTTAGCAATATCTGCTATTTCCATATTTCCTGCAACATCTTTTCCTAATGCTACACTTAGTTTTGATTTGCTATCTTGGAATGCATCACTTTCTACAACATCTCTAAAATGTACTGTTTCTTTTTCTGTATTTGGTACTTCTATTCCAACTGCTTGTTTTCCTGGAATTGGAGCTTCAATTCTTATTGTTTCTGCAGCTAAGTTTAATGCAATATCATCAGCTAGGTTTGCAATTTTACTTACACGCACACCTTCTGCTGGTTTTAATTCATATCTTGTTATTGCAGGTCCAACTGATACATTTTCTACTTTTGCTTGTACCCCAAAACTATATAAAGTTTTTTGTAATCTAGTTGCAACATCAGTTAAAGCTTTTGCACCACCTTTAATTACTTTCTTCGTTCCTTTGCTTAATAATTCTACTGGTGGATATTCATAATGTTCATCTTCTACTGCTACAGCATGTTCTAGTTGTAATACCTCTTTTACTTTTTCTTCTTTTGTTTCTTCTTCTTTCTTAAATAAATTTCCTTCTATAAAGTCGGGTTCCATTTTTGGTTTTTCTTCCATTCCTAATAGAACTAAATCATCTTTTCCATGTTTGAATTTTTTTCTTCCTCTTTGTGGTTCTTCTTCAATTGCTCTACCATTTAGATTTATTTTTATTTGTTCTACTTCTTCTGGTTCTTTTGGTTCTTCAATTTCTAAATACGCTTTTCTATTTTCATTAATATCTTTAGCTCTTTTGCTTTCCTTTTGAATTTGCATTTTTTCAGCATTTCTTGCTTCCATTCTTGCTGCTTTTCTTTCTTCTCTAGCTTGTAATTTTTCTTCTTGTTTTTCTTTTCTATTTTCAACGCCTGATTGAATCCAATTACTTATTATCTCTGAAATGTCTATTCCAAATGTTACAGCAAATAATATTAAAGATACTCCTATGCTTACTATAATAGTTCCAACTTTTCCAAATAACTTAAATAGTGGTACTGCTGCAACAGTTCCTAAGGCTCCTCCTCCTATGTTATTTTCTCCAAGTGCATATGCATCTTTTACAACATCTGATATATTTTGTTCTATATTTATTTCTCCATTATATATTTCATATACACTAAGTATTACTGCAACAAATATTAATAATAATGCATATTGTAGTATTTTTGATGATATATACCCATCATCATCTTTACAAGCCTTTTTTACTGCTACTGCAAATGCACCTATTGGCACTATATATTTTATTATTCCAAACATTCCTCCAAAAAAGTCGCTAAGCATTATTCCTATATAACCAGATTCAGTATATATTAATACTGTTAGCAAAATACTTAGTATTATTGTTATAATTAACCCAAAATCTGTTGATTGTTTTTTAGTCCTTTTCCCTCTACTTTTTCTTTTTGCCATTTTTCTACCTCTCTTTTACCAATTCGATTAAAAAGGGCACTCCCTTCTTATTCTTGAAAGGCGTGCCCCCAATGTTTTATTGAAGTTCCTTTTTACTATTTTGTATTGTTTTTATTGTATCTTCTAGTGAAATTTCCATCAAATTAACAGCCTGACCAAGATTTTTTTCTAAATTAGCTAATGTATCTGTTAATACTTTCTCTGTTGAGTCAAGTAAATTATTTGCATATTCCTTTGTTCCCTGAGATATTTCTCTTGACATCTGATTTGCAGTTTCTATAATTTCTGCTTTTTGTTCATATGCTTTTCTTGTTATTTCATGTTCATCAATCATTGAAATAATTCTATTTTCAGCTTCTTTAACTATTCCATCAGCTTCTTTTTGAGCTTCAACTAATATTCTTTGTCTTTCTTCTTTTACCCATTTTGCTTGTTTTAATTCATCTGGTAATTTTATTCTAATTTCCTTTATTATTTCAAGCATTTCTTCTTTATCAACCATTCCTTTATTTGTGAATGGTAAATTTTTACTGTTTTCTAATATATCTTCTAATGTTTCTAATAATGTAAAGATTTCCATCGTTTACCCCTTTCTAGGTATTCCTAATTTAAGAAATATTATTGTTGCTCTTCCATATTTTCTTTTGTCAACAATTTGTACTTCTATATTTTTAATTTCTTCTAATATTCTATTTTCATCATCTGTTTCAACAATTATAATACTTTCTTGTTTTATCATTTTCATTTCAAGTATTTTTCTTATTGATTTAACTATATAATCAGTTGCATATGGAGGGTCTAAATATACTATATCAAATTGTTGATTTTTTAATCTATCTAGTCCTGTTTCAAAATCAGCATTTAAAATTTGAGCCTTGTCTTCCATATGAGTTTTCTGAACATTTTTCTTTATTATTTCTATAGCAGATTCTTCTTTATCACACAAAACAGCACTTTGCGCTCCTCTGCTTAAAAATTCTAAACCTATTGCACCACTTCCAGCAAATAAATCTAATACTTTTGCATCTTCAATTTCGCCTTGCATTATATTAAATATTGATTCTTTCACCCTGTCTAATGTTGGTCTTGTGTTCATTCCTTCTAATGTATACAATTTAGTTCCTTTTGCTTTTCCACTTATAATTCTCATTCTGTCAAATTTAGCCTTTCTTCTTTTATACTAATATTTTATTCTTTTTTTCGATATTGTCAAGTGTTTTAACTAAATTGTAATATAGTTTTAATATTTCTGTAACATTGTAATAGTACTGTATACAAATTATGGCAAAAAAACAGAAATTTTCCTTATAAAAGGATTATTTCTGCTTTTTTCCTAATCTTCATCTTTATTCATCTCTTTAATAATTTCTGATTGTGAAATTAATAGAGATTCCATTTTTGCTTTATAAATATCAAATTGTTTCTTGACATCATTAAATTGTTGTTCTTTTATTTTTATTTGTTGCTCAATATTTTCTAAATCTCTAGACACTCCTTCTTTAGAATTTCTAATTATATTCTCAGCTTCTTTTTGAGCTTCTGAAATAATTTGCTCAGCTTGTTGCTTTGCTACATTTTTCACTTCTTCCGCTGTTGACTGCGCCATTACTAATGTATTTTGTAATGTTGCTTCAATATTTTTATAATGTTCTAGTGCATTGTTTAATTCATCTATTTTAGTTTTAGATGAAGCAACTTCTTTATAATTAGTTTCATAATCTTGCATAATTTCATCTAAAAATTCGTCAACTTCTTCAACATTATATCCATTCATCATTTGTTTGCTAAATTTTTTATTTTCTATATCTAATGGTGTAATCATATTAGATAGCCTCCATTCTTTTATACCGGTTTTAGTTTATGCTATTGTTTTTTAACCAAGAAACAGATAATTTACTTTTTATTTCTTCTCTAGCCATTTCATTTGTTATTTCATAATTCATTGGTGCTATTAAAAATATTGAATTAGATATCTTTTGAATATGTCCATCTAAGGCATAAACTCCTCCACTAATAAAGTCAACTATTCTTCTAGCAACATCTTTATTAACATATTCCAAGTTAACTATTACTGATTTTTTTTCTTTTAATAAACTACATATTTCTTCTGATTGTTCAAATGTAGTTGGTTGAGAAATCACCATTTTTACAGATTGATTTTGTCCGTTTAAAGGTACTATTTTTCCTCTCTTTCCAAAAAATCCTTTTTCTTCTTCTTCATCATAATTTGTTCCTTTATCTTCATATCCATATACATCATCATCTTCATACCCTTCTGCTTCTTCACCTTGGTCTACTCCTCCGAATAGTCCCCATACTTTGTCCATTATAGCTCCTGCCATTTTTTAACCTCCTAATATTTTACACTTTCGTATTTATAAATTCTAATTAAGTATCTATCTTTTTTTTTCATTTGTCAATACTTTTAAAGAATGTAATCAAAATTTAATATTTCTGTAACATTTTTGTAATATTATTTTTCTAATACTATTTCATCATAATTATTTATTTTTTTATTATTTTTTATTTCTTGTGCATTAAGTCCTAGTTCTTGAAGTTCCTCATTTTTATAAGATTCAATTATAGAATATTTATCTGTTTGTTTTTTTACTTTTACCAATATCTTTGATTGAACTCCTGCTCTATTTCTTGTAACATAATATAATCCATTTTCTTGTTCCAACGCTTGATTAGGTACTTTTAATCCAGATACATTCCACCATATAACATCAACCGAAATTTTTCTATGTTCTATTAAATCTTCAGTCATCTTATTCATTTGGAATATAATTGTTCGTTTTCCACTTTCTTCATTAATTTGTATAATTTTCGCTTCGTTTTCCTCATTGTTTGATATTCTTATTTGTACCTTATCATTTACTTTAGCTCCCATTGCTTCTTTCGAATTCATAGTTATAGCTATATAACATTTAAAATTATCTATTATTTTTCCACATTCATTACTTGCAGATATTATCTGTCCAGTTTTTAAATCTAATTTATTTAAATAATCTTCATTAAGATTATTTAAGTTATTTGGAGTAAGTACATCTTCTAAACCATCCACTCTATATGACACAATTCCACTTCTTGAAGCTTTTTGGTATTCCGAATTATTTTTAAAACTTTTTTCTAATTCACTTCTTTCTTTTATTAGTTTTTTGATTTCTTTATTTTCAGTAACATCTCCTATAAAGTTTATTTTTTTGCTTATTAATGTGTCTATATTTTTTTTATATTCGCTAATCTCTTGATAATTATTTAATGTATTTACATTTTCCATTTTTTCTTCAATTTGATTTTCAATTGCTTTTATATCTGCAGATGTAACACTTTTGTCTTTTTCTAGCAAGTCTTGTATTTGATAATTAATTTCACTAATTTGAGTGTTTATTTGTTTTTCTTTATCACTGTAATACCTAAATATAGGCTCATTTATAGCTACTCTTTGTCCTTCTGATGCAATTGCATAAATTCCATTTTTATAATTTTCACTCTTTTTTACTTCTTCATCTCTTATAATATATCCAACACACTCATCTTCTTGGGAAACAGTCCCTTGAGATATTATGTATGTATCTGTTGGATGTGATATAAGTAAGTATATTGCACTAATTATATACACAATAATTATAAGTGCAGATATAACTAGTACTATTTTTTTTCCATTTCCCAAGTTTATGGCTCCTTTCTTAGAAAAATTAAATTTGTTCCAAGATTTTAGGCAAATCATTTGGTTTAATCCAAATCGTTTGCTTGTTTTTTCTAAACCATGTCATTTGTCTTTTTGCATATCTTCTTGTTTCTCTTTTTATTTTTTCTATCATTTCTTCTTTTGTAATATCTGCTTGTAGATATTCTACAACTTCTTTATATCCTAAGCCTTGCATTGCTGTAGGAAACTCTTTATATTTTTTTAGTAACTTTTCTACTTCTTCTATTAAACCATTTTCTATCATAATGTCAACTCTTTTATTTATTCTGTCATATAACACTTCTCTGTTCATATCTATCGCAAAAACTTTGTAATCATATTTTACACCTTTTTTTCTAGATTCTTGTTCTTGCTCAGTCTTATTTTTTCCTGTTGCCTTATAGATTTCTAATATTCTTAATATTCTTTTTTGATCATTAGAGCTAATTTTTTTTACTGCTTCCGGGTCGATTTTTTTTGCTTCAGCATATAGAGCCTCTAATCCTTCTTTTTGTGCTCTTTTCTCTAATTCTTTTCTATATTCTTCATCTATTTTTATATCTTGATATTCTATCCCATATATCAAACTATCCACATATAAGCCAGTTCCGCCAACTACTATTGGTGTTTTCCCTTTTGCAAGAATTTCTTCTATTGCATTTTCCGCATCTTTTTTAAATTCTGCTACACTATACCTCTGATTTGGTTCTACGAAATCTATTAAATAGTGTTTTATTCCTTGCATTTCTTCTATAGTCGGCTTTGCTGTTCCTATATTCATATCTTTATATATTTGCATAGAATCACTTGAAATTATTTCTCCATTAATTTTTTGTGCTAATTGAATTGATAATGCTGTTTTTCCTGATGCTGTTGGGCCACATATAACTACTACTTTCGGTTTGTCCATATTCTCTCCTTGATTTTATTTTCTTGCAAATTTTCTTTCTATATCATATTTTGACATTTTTATAGCTGTTGATTTTCCATGTGGGCATGCAAATGGATTTGGTAATGCTAATAATACATTTATTAGATTTTCTGCCTCTTCTTGATTTAATGCCATACTTGCTTTTTCTGCTACTTTGCAAGCTATTGTTGAAATAAACTTTTCTTCAATTTCTTGTTTTGCTGTTCTTGATATAGAATCTATTTCATTTAATATTTCCATAAACATTTCTTTTGTTTCTAAGTCTAGGCATATTTCTGGCACTCCTGTTAATTTTATCGTATTTTCACCAAATTCTTCTACCATAAATCCTGCTTTTCTAAACATTTGCATATTGTCTTTAGCTATTTCCATTTCTTTATGTGAAAGTGTTATTATATCTGGTAATAACATTAATTGTGAATCTTTATTATCATTATAATAATTTTCTTTTATTTTTTCGTATAATATCTTTTCATGTGCTGTATGTTGGTCTACTATATACATATCTTTATCTATTTCTATTATGATATATGTATTAAATACAATTCCTATAAATTTGTAGTTTATTTTTTGATATTCTTCTATATTGTCAAATACTGAAGTGTTTCCTAATGTTGCTATATCATCAAGTGGATTTTCTTCTACTACTTTTTCTTCATTCTTTTCTTCTTTTTCCACTAGCTTGGTTCCAAACATTTTTTGATACATTTCTTCAAAATCTTTTGCATTTTCTGCTATAGGTTCTTCTACATTTTCTACTTTATCCTCTACATTAGGTTCTTCTACAACTTCGACTTTATACTCTGTATTAGGCTCTTCTACAACTTCTACTTTATACTCTGTATTGGGTTCTTCTACACTTTCTATTTTTTCTGGTTCATTAGGATCTTCTGTATATTGAATTTCATTGTTTTCTACTTCTTTATAGCTAACTTCTACTGGTTCTATCTTAGTTTCATTTTCTAAATTTGTTTCTTTCATTAATTTTAGTTTCATTTCTTGCAGTTGACGCAATACATCTTGACTTTTTTCTATTTTTTCAGTTTCTATATTGTCTTGAACTTCTGGAATCGTAGATGTTTCTTGAGTATTTTCTGCTTTTTCTGCCATTTGTCTAGCTCTAAAAATTTGTTCCACTATAGTTTCACCTTTTACAGGTTCAACCACTGGTCTTGATGGTTGTATATTTTCAATTTTGGTCTCAAAATTTTGAAATACATTATTGTTTTTAGGTTCATTTTCTAATTGTTCTGTATTTGTTGCTATTTCTGTTTCTGTTTTTAGTAATGCATCTTTAATTGCATGATAAACTGCTTTGAAGACTAAATTTTCGTCTTCAAATCTTACTTCTAGTTTTGCTGGATGCACATTTACATCTACTTTACTTGGATTCATTTCTATATTCATTACTAAAAAGCAGAATTTTCCTAATGGTAACATTCCTTTATATGCTCTTTCAGCAGCTGCTGACAAAGATTTATCTTTAATAAATCTTTTGTTTACGAAAAACATTTGATACGCTCTATTTGAACGTGCTATTTCTGGTTTTCCTACAACTCCACTTATATGCATATCTTCATATGTATAGTCTACATCTATTATTTCAGTTGAAACATCTTTTCCATATATACTATATATTACTGTTTTTAAATCTCCATTTCCGTTTGTTTGAATTACTGTTCTTCCTGAACTTATAAGTTTTATTGATACTTCTGGATGTACTAGAGCAATTCTAGTTATTGCATCTTCAATATAACCTGCTTCTGTAAAGTCTTTTTTCAAAAATTTGTATCTTACTGGTGTATTGTAAAACAAATTCGTTACTGTTATTGATGTTCCTTTAGGGCACCCTGCTTCTGATTTATCTAAAATATTGCCACCTTCTACAACCACTTTATATCCATTTTGCTGTTCAGCTGTTTTAGATACTAATTCGACTCTTGCAATCGCTGCAATACTAGCTAATGCCTCTCCTCTAAATCCCATTGATGTAACAGTACTTAAATCGTCTGCTGACCTTATTTTACTTGTTGCATGTCTTTCAAAAGCCATATCTAAATCATCTGCTGCTATTCCCTTTCCATTATCTGTTACTTTTATATATGATATTCCACCTTTTTCTATTTCTACTGTTATATTGTTTGCTCCTGCATCTATTGAGTTTTCTATCATTTCCTTTATTACTGATGCTGGCCTTTCTATTACTTCTCCTGCTGCTATCTTGTTTATTGTTAAGTCATCTAATAAAACTATATTTCCCATTTTTTCTTCAATCCTCTCTAAGATTAAAATTTCTTTTGTTACTCTTGTATTGTATCATTTCTCTTTTTCTTATTCAAGTGTTTTTGACAACTTTTGTAACACATTTTTATAAAATCCATATTATATATTATCAAAAGAAAATCCTAAAGTTTTACTTTAGTTAAGATTGTTATATTGAAAGGGGGTTTTAATATGCCAGAAAATAGAGGATGTGGATTCGGATTTGGTGATGATTGCTGCTGGATAATCATCTTAATACTTTTAATATGCTGCTGCTGTGGTGGTAACAGAGGAGGATGTTGCTAATAATCCTTTAGACATATAAGAAGCCCCTTTTCCAAGAGGCTTCTTTCTTATTTATTTTATTTTTTTAGATTTATATCCCAAAATTCCTACTATAGTAATTAATACTATAAAACCTAACGCAATTTTTGACGAACCTGCCTTTGGAATTGGCGCTGGTGCAACTGTATTATCTACTGGAATTTTTGTAAGTCTTATTTTAGGTGTTACATCTGATGTTTGTTCTTTATCTAAACCATCAAAATCTTTATATGTAACATCTACTTTTTCATTTGTGTCAAGAATTTCTCCTATAATTTTTTCATCAAATTCATCTTTTAATGTCAATCTATATTGTACTATTGCTGTCTCTCCTGGTTCTAATTTTGAAAGATTCCATGTTATACTATTTGTTTCAGTATCTATTTGTGCTGAAACATTACTTGTATCAATTCCTTCAACATATGTCATTTCAAAATTATCAACTATATATTGTGGAAAATAATCTTTTATAACAATATCATTTAATGAATTTTCTTTTGGTAGCAAATCATTATATATTTTTTCTGTAATTGTTTTTTCAATTTCACTATCATTAATTTTATAGAATTTTCCTTTTGTTGGTTTTTCTTCTGTTCCAAATACTGTTTGAATAACATCGCCATATGTATATGTCTTTGTTCCATCTGTTCTAAATGTTGCTTCTTCATTATTAATTCCTGTCAACATTGTAATTAAATCTACATTTTCTAATGATGTTAGTGTATTTTTTGTTTCATTCATTATTTCTGTTAGCCCATTATATGTAACTAAATCATTATGTCCAACAGCTAAATTTGGTAGCCCATCTGTTAATACTATCATGTATTTATTATTATTCTCTGATGTATATTGACTTTTAGCTAGTTTTAATCCAGAATCTAAATTTGTATATTGTCCTGTTCCTTCTATTGAAGATATTTTTGCTTTTAATGTTGATAAATCATTTGTAAAATCACAAACTTTTTGTGCATCCGCTTCTGTCCCCGTAATTAGATATCCATTACTATCTTTTTCAGTTCCTGTTGAAAATGTAACTACACCTATTTTTAAAGATGTTGGATTTGCTTTTAACAAATCTTCTACTAATTTGTTAGCAGAATTTAATACTAAGTCTTTTCTTGTTGTATTTCCACTTACCTTTTCATCCATACTGCTTGAACTATCAATTACTAACATCATTTCTCCAGATGGTTTTGTTGATTTTGCTGTATTGTTAACTTTTAATTGTAATGTTACTTGATGTTTTTCCAAATCTCTTTCAATAAGCTTTTTTTCAAAATTAGCAGATTCATTTAATTTTATTGTGCATACATTATCTTCTACTACTTCCATTGTAACATCTGCCGGCTTAGCAGCAAATACTGTTGTTGCAATCATTGTTATTAATAAAAATATTATTAATGTAATTTTTTTCTTCATTTTTAACACCTCACTATTATAGTTTATCACATTATGGTAACCTTTTCAATACCTATCTATCTAATTTGTCTAGATTTTCTAATGCTTTTCCTGTGCCTAAGGCTACACATGAAACTGCATCATTTGCAATCATAACATTTATTCCTGTTTTTTCTTGCAATAGCTTGTCTAATCCATCCACTAGACATCCTCCACCAGTCATATATATTCCTCTATCACTTATATCTGCAGATAACTCTGGTGGTGTTTTTTCTAATACAGAATGTACTGCATCTACAATCATCATTGCTGGTTCTATAAGTGCTTCTAGCATTTCGCTTGAATATACTATTATATTTTTAGGTAAGCCTGTTGATAAATCTCTTCCTCTTATCTCCATTTCTGCCTCTTGCATTTTTGGATATACACAACCAATATTGATTTTTAAATCTTCTGCAGTTCTTTCTCCTATCATTATGTTGTGTTTTTTCTTTACATATTTTACTATATATTCATCAAATTTATCTCCAGCAATTTTTAAAGATGTGCTTTCTACAGAACCTCCAAGTGATATTACTGCAATATCAGTTGTTCCTCCTCCGATATCTACAACCATATTTCCACATGGTTTTGCTATATCTATTCCAGCTCCAATAGCTGCAGCAATTGGTTCTTCTATTAAAAATACTTTTCTAGCTCCTGCTTGATTTGCAGCATCTATTACTGCCTTTTTTTCTACTTCTGTTACTCTTGATGGAATGCATATAATTGTTCTTGGTGCGAATAATGTTCTTCCATTTATTTTATTTATAAAGTATTTTAACATTTTTTCAGTAACTGTATAGTCTGAAATTACACCTTCTCTTAATGGTCTTGTTGCCACTATATTTCCAGGTGTTCTTCCTAACATTCTTCTCGCTTCTTGCCCTACTGCTAATACTTCTTTTGTATTACTATCTACTGCAACAACTGATGGTTCTCTTAAAACCACTCCTTTTCCCTTTACATATGCAATTACTGTTGCAGTTCCTAAGTCGATTCCTATATCTTGACCAAATCCAAATTTAAACATTTTATACATTCCTTTCTTTTTAAGTCTTTATAATTTATAATTATCCTTTGTTTAAATTCATTATAACAACACCTGCTATAATCAATGCAGCTCCACCAATGTTCATCCCTGTTATCTGTTCTTTTAAAATCAACCAAGATGCCACTAATATCATTATTTGTGCTACACCATTACATATTGGTGATATGAAACTTAAGTTTTCAAACATCATAACAATTCTTGTATATAATAAAAAACTTATTATATAACACACAAAACCTAGTGCACTTATTAAACTTATATTAAAATCGAATTCTCCTGCTGAAATTGAAATCTTTCCAGCATTTCCTCCTTTTTTCATTAATATCAATCCTGATACTGTAAATATTAAATAGCAAAATATCATTAAAATCTTCATTATATCTTTTCTCCTTATTTTCATATTTCTTCCCTTTCCTGGTTATTTTCTGTTTCCTTTACTATATAAATTGGTCTATTTTTAACTTCTAAATAAGTTTTTGATAAATATTGTCCAATAATTCCAATTGAAAATAATTGTATTCCACTAACAAAAACAATTATACATACAAGTGATGGCCAACCAGAGGTTGGGTCACCATAAATTAATGTTCTAGCTATAATAAATATAATCGCTAATATTGCTATTAGGCAGAACACTAGTCCTAGTACTGATGCAAATATCAATGGTGCTGTAGAAAATGCTGTTATTCCTTCTATTGCATATTTAAATAATTTCCAGAATGACCATTTTGTTTCTCCTGCAACTCTTTCTACATTCTCATATTCCAACCATTTTGTTTTAAATCCAACAAAACTAAATAAACCTTTTGAATATCTATTATATTCTTTTAAAGAAATTATTGCATCTACTACTTGTCTTTTCATTAATCTATAATCTCTAGCTCCATCAACCATTTCTATATCTGACATTTTATTTATTATTTTATAAAACATTCTTGCAAAAAAACTTCTTATTGGTGGTTCGCCTTTTCTCGTTACTCTTCTTGTTCCTACAGAATCATATCCTTCGTTTATAATTGCATCATACATTTTTCTTAATAATGCTGGTGGGTCTTGTAAATCTGCATCCATTAATGTAACATAATCGCCTTTTGCTGCTTCAAGCCCAGCAAGCATTGCAGCTTCTTTTCCAAAATTCCTAGAAAATGATACATATCTTACTTTATTATCTTTTTTTCTTAATTCTTTAATTTCTTCTAATGTTCTATCTTTTGAGCCATCATTTACAAATATATACTCAAAATCAGCAATGTTTTCAAAATCTTGTTTTCTTACTCTTTCCATCTCTTCGTAAAATAATGGCAATGCTTTTTCTTCATTATAGCAAGAAACTACTACTGAAATTTTCTCCATATTTTCCTCCCTATTTTACTAATATATTATTATTATAATATTTTGATATCTTTTTTAATTCATCATTTACATATTGTATTCCATACTTTTCTATTAAAGTTTTTTCATCTGAAAACAAGTTTGTTCCTAGTCCAAGTCTATTACCATTAATATTAGCACCTAATGCTTAATCCATTTTACTAAATCTCCTACTCTTTTGCTTGAACATGAATGTATCATATAACCAATCTACTGTAACAGTTGCCCCAAATGCAATTAATATAAATACTACAATGACTATACATGCAATTCTCTTTTTCATTTGTTATGCGTCTACTCCTTCATTTGTTCTTGGATATATTTCCAAGAATCTTTGCACATATCCTCAAGTGTTTTTTCAGCTTTCCATCCAAGTTCTTTTTGGGCTTTTTCTGGATTTGAATAACATGTGGCTATATCTCCTGCTCTTCTTGGTACTATTTTATATTTTACTGGTCTTCCTGTTGTTTTTTCAAATGCTTTTACCATATCTAAAACACTATATCCTATTCCT
>CAKPLQ010000019.1 GCA_934167685.1 uncultured Clostridia bacterium
TCTGTTTTTCCATTGCTTGTTGAAAAAAAGAATGCATAAATTACTTCGTTATTGTATGTTATATATTCTCCTTCAGCTCTTTTTATTCCATCAATTCTAGCTTTCCATACGCCTTGATTTTCTTTATCTATTATTTTTATTCTTGCATCTTTTTTTTCAAATTCTTGTAATATTTGTTTAGAATTATCCTTAGAGCCATCATTAACACATATTATCTCTATTTCGGTTAATGTTTGAGTAATTAAACTTTCTAAAGCTGCTGAAATATATTTTTCAGCATTGTAGACTGGTAATATTACACTAACTTTGATTTTATTGCTCATTTTTTTGCTCCTTTTTATTTTCTTCATATTCTTTAATTGCTATATAATGGTCCAAATCTTTTATTTTTTCATTTAATGATGATATTCTAATATTGTCTATGTAAGTTTGTATTAACAAAAAGGCAATTACTATAAAAAACACAAAATTCACTGGTGCCATAAATCCTAATTTTACAGATAACCATTCTACTACATTTGTAAAAATGCTCATAAAAATCAATACAATACTTCCCAACATCCATATCAATGAATTTTCAACCTTTAATTTAGCTTGTTTAATTTTTTTTATACACAAAAAACATGAATATAAAGAAGCTATTATTAATATAATTCTTAAATTTAAATTCATTTTCTTCGCCTCCTACTTATCACTTTTTCTTGTTATTGCTCTTATAAATATGATTGAAAAGAACATATTTATCATATATTGCATAGATTTTATCGGATTTAAGTAACTCTCTCCAAACTCTCTATCTGACATCTCAACTTGTACTTCTTTTATTTTTAGGCCTTTTTTTAACATATAAACTATTGTATCTGGTTCTGGTGTTAAACTTGCATTTGTTACAAAACGTCTAATTGACTCTTTATTATATGCTCTCATTCCAGATGTAGGGTCTTTTATTGTCTTTCCAGTTGTTATTTTTATTGCCAATGTTATCAATCTACTTCCAAGCATTCTCATTGTTTTTGGCTTTCTCTTTGATACAAATCTTGAGCCTATTGAAATATCACAATTATTTTCTTCTATTTCTTTTACTAAATCTTTAAGATATTTGGCTTGATGTTGTCCATCACCATCGAACTGAATTACAATGTCATAATCGTTTTGATAGGCATATTTCATTCCTATCTGTATTCCACTTGTTAATCCATAATTAATTGGTAATGATAAACATCTTATATTGTTTTCTTCACATATCTTTTTAGTATTGTCTTTTGAACAGTCATTAATTACTACATAATCATAATTTGTATTTTCTGTTACATCTTTTACTGTTTTAACAATATTTAATTCTTCATTATATGCTGGGATTACTATTAATACTTTCACTTTTAATTCTCCTTATTTTTTAAATTTTCTATTTGAGAATATCTTAATAATTCTAACTCATATTTTTCTCTATTTTGTTTTACTACTGTATCTAATATTACTCCACATTGTGCTATTATTAATGCAAATGTCATTATTCCTGTAGCTAATATAGCAGATGGGACTTTGGTTATAATGCCTGTCTTAAAAAATTCATCAATAACGGGTATTCCAACAATTAATCCTATTAATACAAATATTAATGAGATTATCCAGAAAAATTGACGTGGCTTAAAGTCTTTAAACATTTTTACAATCGTTTTTAAAACCTTTATTCCATCTTTTACTGTACTCAATTTTGAAGAACTTCCCTCTGGTCTATCTCTATATACTATTGGAATTTCTTTTATTATAAACTTTTTATCAAGAGCATGTAAAGACATTTCTGTTTCTATTTCAAATTTCGGACTCATTACTGGCATTGTTTTTACAAATATTTTATTAAACACTCTATATCCTGTCATTATGTCTCTTAAGTCTGTTTTAAACGCAATATTTATTGATTTTTTTACTAAGTTATTTCCGAATTCATGAAAATGTCTTTTATTTTCTTTTTGATATGTTCCATTTGTTAATCTATCACCTATTACCATATCAGCTTTGCCTTCAACAATAGGTTTTATTAATTTATGGACTTCCTCAGCAGGATAGGTATTGTCTCCATCTACCATAACATAAATATCTGCTTCTATATCTCTAAACATAGTTCTTACTACATTACCTTTTCCTTGTCTATATTCATGTCTTACTATTGCTCCATTTGCTTTTGCAATTTCTGCAGTTTTATCTTTTGAATTATTATCATATACATAAATGTCTGCATCTGGCAATTCTTTTTTAAAGTCTTTTATAACCCTTTCTATTGTAATTTCTTCATTATAACATGGTATTAATACAGCTGTCTTCATACCTAATTTCTCCTTTTGGATAATATTTTTTTCAAGTCAGTCATTTTTATGCTTTCACTCATTGCACACAATACAGCGAAAACTGTTATTGCTTGAATTTTATTTGTAAACCAACTATGAATAGAAGAATGCCCTGCAAATATTATATACCACATATATGGTACTATTGCAATACATAATAAAGGTATAGCGACTTTACTTTCTTTAAATTTATTTTTATTTAATACAAACATTATAATCCATAATATTACTACAATTTTTAGTATAAATCTTGCTACTGGTATAAAGAAAAAACTAAAGTTTTCTTTTAATACTGTTATTCTATCTACTTTATATGTTTCGTTTCCATTTACTCTAAACAAGATTTGGTTTAATGCTAATGTAATTACATCTTTATGTAGTATTATAGATGCAATTACCCATTTTGTAAAAAATAGTAAACTGTATCCTATTGCCCACAATATTCCTAATTTTATTATGAACAAAATTTGATTTAATAATTTAGTTCCTTTTCTATTTTCAATAATAACTGCTATCGTTACAGGAAATCCTAATGATATTAACGGATATGTTAATAAGTCAAAATATGTTGTAACTGCACCTATTATAAAAAATAATATTGGTATCATATTATTCTTTTTATATTTATAAGCAAGTAATACTGCAATCATTGCAATAAGTGTAACTATAAATATATAACTATATTGCAATGACATTGGTATTAATATAATATACATCATACATATTGTAATAATGAATGCAATAATATTTTTTAGTCCTAGTTCTTCTCCCATTAAATATATTACTATTCCTAATAATATAAATATTACAAACATTAAAATATAGCGTATTTCTGTATAAGTAAAGAACATTAATAATGGTCTAAGTACTACTTGAGCACCATGCCAATATCTTGTATACTCATGATTGTTAAATAATTTATTTGTAACAGTTGCTTCAAGAGATTTCAATGATGCTTGTGTTTCATCCTCATAAAAAGAATTTTCTACAGCTCTTTCAAGTATTTTCTGCTCTTTTTGCATTCCTTTGTTCATTGCAATATTTAACATTAATGCATCTGTATGAGTATCCATCATAGCTCCTGGCTGATTAAAAAACGGTATATATCCATTTTCTTCTTTTTTTAATTGCTCTACTGACCTAGTTACATTTTCTCTTATATTATCATTTGGTAATAAATAAGCTCCAATTATTATAAAAGTAAATAACATCACAATTCCAATATATGTTATAACATATACTTTAAATTGTTTTAATTTATTTTTCATTCTTCTCTCCTTATTAATTAACTATATAAATATACTGTTGCTTATTTTCATTATCATATTTAGTATCTAACTTAAATTTTTCTTTTACTTCATCACTTAATTTTACATTACTATAATAATATTTTATTCCTAATTCTTTTAAATTATCATATGTTAATGTGGCTAAATATGAATCTGCTGCCAATAGTGTAAACTCTGTTTTATCGCCTAATGATATATGTATATGAGCAAATCTATTATAAATCTCATCATATTCACCTTCTGGGTCTACTGTTTTTAACCAGTTAAAGTTTGGATATGTATTTACTCCATTTAATGTTTTTACTCCATTTGCAACTAGGTATTGTCCTGTTATATTGCTATTTCCTGCCCATAAAGCATCTTTATCATCTGATTTTATTTCTTGTATTTTTTTAGAAATTTCTGTATTTTTTATTGGTGAAATTCCAATACATATTGGATTTATAGTTGCACCCGCAATTATTGCAATTACACACATGCTATAACACCATGCTCTTTTATTTCCTGTTATCATAAAGTAAGTTATTGCAAATATTATAATACTCCATATTTCTGTTTTTGCAAAATTAAAGTATCCTGCATAACTTGAATTTTTAATTAGTATATATGATACAACAACAACAATACTAGAAATCACTATTGCTTGAGTTTTGGTAAATATCTTTTTTGCATTTGTTTGTTTTATTATTGCTATAGTTAGTATTGTTCCAATCATTCCTACAATAACATGCAATCTTGGGCTTGGTACCATAGACATTAATGTTAATTTTGCAAATGTTTCTCCAAATCCTATAAATTCCCATAATAAAAATACTATATAAAGAATTGTAAGACTTATTATTAATTTAACTCCTGTTTCATTCTTCTTTTCCTTTATATTTTTTATATTATAAACTAATAATATTATTAGCCCTATAAATGGATATATGTAACTACTTTGTTCACATGGATTTGCTATGCTTCTACTGTATGGAAAAAATATATTGGCAAAATAAGATATAAATTTATCTATTGTCATATCTCCACCAACAGATATTCTATTTCCAGGATATACTGTACTCATCATTATAACAATATCATTCCAACATACTAATACATATCTTACAATTATTCCTGCAATTCCTAAAATAGTTACAGCCATTATTATTATATCTGTTTTTGTAAGTTTTTTTACATTGGGAATAAAATCATTTAGCATTACAACTAACATAAAAAACGCAAATGGCACTTGGAATGCTGGATATAATACAAATGCAAATGATGTTATCGAAATTAGCAATCCTACTGCTAGTCCTATTTTTCTTTCTAGACTCCAATCCAAATTGTTCATATAATAACTAAATAATACTATTGTTGCCATTCCAAATATATATCCATCAGCAATTGCCGAACTTAACCACCACATTATAGCTGGCGCTAATGCTAATACTAATCCTCCAGTTAATGTAAGTAATTTATCTTTTTTGGTTATTTTCATTACAAATTCAATAGATACTAACAATAATAAAACTATTTTTAACATCCAATAAAATGAGTATCCAAACTCAGTTCCTAATAGTAAAAATCCCCATATCAATGGCTTTCCAATAGATACTATATCTTTTACAGGTGTTGTTATCATTAGCATATTTAAATTTCCTTGAGCTATATTATTATTATATATTTGATATGCATCTTCGCCTTTAGTTTCTCCTAACATCAAACATGATTGAGTTAACCATTCATCTGACCTTATTCCTCTAACTACACCTAATATAACATTTTTACTATCAGGTTCATTTACATATGAACACCACATACTTAATGAAGCTAAATTTATTCTTAGTAATACTGTAGCCACTAATACAATTCCAGCAATTCTATATCTATATTTTATTATAAACTCTGCAATTTGGTTTAATTTTTTATCATATTTTTTTAACAATTTAAATATTCCAATTAATATGTATATTGCATAAATAATACCGATTCTGATTAATACCATTTTATTTATTTCTATTTTTTTAGCTATTAGTATTTCTATTATGAATGGTAGTATTATTGCTAATATTGCAATTGTAATTTTATTTTTTACTATAACCTTTAATTTTTCTTTTATCATTTGGTTATTTTCTCCTATTATTCATCACATTTTCTTATATCATAATTACAAGATTTTAAACTAAAATTCTTATTGTAATATGGATCTCCATTTTCATAGATATCTTTCCATTTGTTTTGGAATTTTGTAATTTCAGCCTCAAATCTAGCAACTTTTTCTGGTGTATCCTCATATCCTCTGGTCTTAGATTCATAATGAATTACATTTACAAATGGGTCATATACTATAAGTTTTCCTGTTTTCCTTATTTTTAAACAGAAATCTAAATCATTAAATGCAACTGGCATATCTTCATCCATATATCCAACTTCTTCATATACACTTCTCTTTGACATCATACAAGCAGCTGTTACAGCACTAAAGTCTTGTATTGTACTTTCTCTTGCAAAATATCCGTGTAAATGACTTGGTAATCCTCTAAATAAATGAGTTGCAACTCTATCAACGCCAAATACAATTCCTGCATGTTGAATTGTTCCATCTGGATAAAATAATTTTACACCTACAGCTCCAACATCATCTCTTGATGCAAAACCTAGCATGTCTTCTAACCAATCCTCTGTTTCTATCTCTGTATCATTATTTAATTGAACTATATATTCACCATCTGAATTTTTTACTCCATAATTAATAATTTTAGAATAATTAAATCCTTCTTCTGAATATTTTAATACTTTTATCTTTTCGTTTTTCTCTAATTCTTTATAATATTCAAATATCTCTTCAGTTGTACTATTATTTTCTACTATAACAATTTCATAGTTTTTATATGTTGACTTTTCTAATATAGAATTAACACATTTTTCTAGTGTTTCTTTTTCATCTTTATTTGGAATTATTATAGATACTTTAGGTGTTCCTTCAAATTGATATCTTATTCTATATGTTCCTAAACTTGCACCATGTTCAACAGTTCCTTTTAACCCCACTCTTTCTAAGTGGTCTTGAATTGCTGGTATTCCAGCTTCAAAAGCATATGGCTTTGCTTGTGTATCAGCCTGAGCTGTTGAATTTGGATGAACTCTCCAATGATATAATACTTTTGGTATATGAATAATATTTTTAGTATTTTCTGCAACTCTTAATATTATATCAAAATCTTGAGCCCCATCATATTTACTTCTTTCTCCACCAAGCTTGTCCATTAATTCTTTTTTAAATATACTAAAATGGCAAATATAATTGTTTGCTCTTAAAAAGTCTAATGAAAAATCTGGTTTAAAATGAGGATTAAATCTTGGTTGGTCTAATGTTGTGATTTTATCTTCATCTGTGTATATAAATTCAACATCAGGGTGCTCATTAATGCATTTTACAACTTCATATAATGAGAATACTGGTAATAAATCATCATGGTCAAATAAGGCTATAAAATCTCCTGTTGCCATTTTTATGCATTCATTAGTATTTCCTGCAATTCCTTTATTCTCACCTATAAATTTATATTTGATTCTTTCGTCTTGTTCATATATTTTTTTCAAGCTTTTGTCTTGTTCTGGACTTCCATCAGCTAAGCATAATTCCCAATTTGTATATGTTTGATTTATTAAACATTCCACTAATTCTTTAAAGAATTTGTATGGCGTATTATACATTGGTACTAATATACTAATTTTAGGTTGAATTTTAAATACAACTTTTCTCTGTTCTTCAATCTCTTCTGGAGTTGGTTCTATATGTTCTAACCATTTTTGATAATCTATATTTCTATCCATATACTCATTTTGTCCAACTACAATTTGTCTGATTTTTTTAGCTGTATTTTTTAGTCCTTCCGTTTTTATCATATGAAAAACTTTTTTCATATTAGTAGGTTTAAATCCTTTTATTATGTGAACCATCCCTCTTAATATTTTTCGTGTTTTTGTTCCTTCTGGAAATATTTTATCTCTTATTCTCATTTTTTGCTCCTTTTCTTCCTCTGATTTTTCTTAAAGGTTCTGTTATTTTCCAAGATGTTGAATTTTCCATTAAAGTAATTTTATTTTCTTTTTCATGTAAGAGTTTTACTGTATTTTCCATATTATCTTCCAAAAATTTTATTCTTGCATCTTTTTCATTTAATAACTTCTTACAATCTTCTGTTATTTTTTCTTTATCCTTTTTTAGATTTTTCACTTCTTCACATCTTGCATTTAAATTTTCTAAAACATTATTAAAATTATTTATTTGTATATGAATTTTCCAATTGCTATCACTTCTAGTCTTTTCTTGCAGTTTATTATCTAGAATTTGAAATAAACTTATATTTTTATCAGTTATATTAAATTCCATTAAGAATTTTTTCAAATTCAAGTTTTTTACAAATTCTGGGCAATATATAATCATTCTATATATTATAAATTCTATTGGAATATTTTCTTCAAACCATTCTTGGTCATAAAAGAAATATTTACCATCAATATAAAATATATTTTGTAAAATCATATCCCAAAAGCCATATTTTATAAATTTTAAATTCTTTATATCTTCTGCTTCATATTGAATATCATATTTATTACACACATTTTTATCAGTTTCTATAACTTCTAGCTTTTGTTGTAATTCAATATATAAATTCTTCATTATTGCTTTTGCTTCTTCAACATCACCTTGTTTTAATTTTTTTATTAAAACTTTATCTAAAGTATCTTTGTTTTTTTGATATGCACTTATTATCTTTAAATTCTCATATCTATCTAAAGTATTTATATTGCACTTGTTTAAAATATCAATATTTCTTTCTATATTTTTTATATGAGCAATAGATTTTTCATTTAAACTTTGCTTATAAACATAGTCTCCTTTTATAATTGTTTTTATTCTATATTCTTCTTTTCTCATATTTGAAAATGAAACAAATTCTATATTATTATCTTGAAATTCATTCTTACTACATTCTATAAAAAATGAATTTGCAAATATTTTAAACAAGCTAATATCCTCTTTTAAAATATTTTTATATACATCATTTTCTTTATTTAGCTCTACATCTTCTACTTTATAAAAACTAATATTCCTTGATATTGTTTCTTCATCAGGCAAATGATTATCTGTAAAAATAACATTTGTCATTTCGCAGTTTGGTAATGGATAATAAAATTTTCTATATCTTAAACCAATTTGGTTCAACAATTTTTCTATTTCTTTTCTACTATATAATTCTTCTATTTGGCAGTCTTTTATACAGACATTTTTTATTCCTAGACGATTATCCATTAAGATTAATATTCTTCCATTGTCATTTAGTTTTTCTACAGCCTCTTTTAATTTATATTCATCTTTTTTGCTAAACTCTTTTAATATTATATATTGTGTATTGTCTTCCATTGGGTACCAATTTATTATATTATCTTTAAGCTGTTGTTTTAACAACTCTAATCCTTGATTATATTCCAATAGTCACTCACTCCTTTTAATCATTTGATTGTGGTGATTCAATTTTTTTAAATTTTACTTTAGGTTCCATATCAAAACAACCCACCATTTTCTTTTGTGAAGTTACTTCAAAGATTAATGCATCATAATTTCTATTCATAATTATTAATTCTCCATTATCATCAAATCTATTGCAACTAATTGATAATGTATATTTTCCAGGCGCAAGTCTTAATTTTTGTTCAAAATCAAATATGTATTCTTCTCCTTTTTTACAATTTCCTGTATCTATTCCCATAAAGTTTGTATTATTTCCACACATTTCTTTTCCTTGGAAGTCTTTTATTGTAATAGATACAAATGGATTTTCAACATCTTGATTAAATTGTACTTTTACTTTAATATGCATATATTCTGAGTTATCTATTATTGGTAATGGTTGATTATATTGGTCAAACATTCCATAATCATAAATAGCTGCTTCGTTATTTCCATATATTGTAGCCTCTGGATTTAATGTAAAATGTTTTTTCCATTCAGATTTTTCAGAAAGAGCATTAATTACATCTTTTGTTATTTTATTCTTTCCTTTTGCAGAATTTGTATCTTTCATTTTTGTAATTAACTTTTTATATTCTTCTACTCCTTCTTTTACATCTCCATCAAAAATCTTCTCTCCATGTTGTAATATTATTGCTCTATTACAATTGTTTAATACATCAGATATACTATGAGTTACAAACAATATTGTTTTTCCTTTCTTTTTAAACTGTTCAAATTTTTTGAAGCATTTCAATTGAAAGGCCATATCTCCTACTGATAATACTTCATCTACTATTAATATATCTGGGTCTACATTTATTGCACAGGCAAATGCTAGTCTTGCAAACATACCAGAAGAATATGTTTTTACAGGTTGACTAAGATGTTCACCAATATCTGCAAATTCTATTATTTCTTTTTCTTTTGCCTTGACTTCTTCTACAGTCAATCCCATTATCTGTCCATGTTGATATATATTTTCATATCCTGTTAATTCTGGATTAAATGCTGTTCCCAATTCTAGTAATGAGCTTATTTTTCCTTTTACTTTTATTTCTCCTGATGTTGGCACAACAACCCCTGTTATCATTTTTAATAGCGTTGATTTTCCTGCACCATTCCTTCCTAGAATACCGACTATTTCACCTTTTTTTACTTCTAAATTAAATCCATCCATTGCTTTAAATGTAGTATGATTTTCATATTTAGGTAATAAGATTTCTAATAATCTGTCTTTTTTTCTATGATACATCTTGTATTCCTTACATAAATCCTTTATTTCTATTATGTTTTCTTCTTTATTCATATTTATCCTCTCTCTTTATTATATATTAAAGTACATCTGCAAAATCCTTTTTAGTTTTCTTAAATACATGATTTCCCCATACAAATAAAATTACTGTTATTACCCAAAAGACTATTGTATAAAAACAATGACCTCTTGTTATAATATTTTCACCTATAAATGCTTGTCTTATAGCTGATACCAAATATGTAAATGGTATACATCTAAGTACTCTTGATATTACAAAATGTCCTGATACCATTTGTAAGTCCCAAACAATTGGTGTGAACCAGAAAAACAATTGCATTAATATATTAAGTAATTGCGAAAAATCTGGTAATACTGTTACTATTGCTGATGTAAATCTAGTAAAAGCTATGATAAAACAATAAGCTGCAATTATTGAATATATTAATATAAAAGGATTTGGTATATAACCAAATATTGAACTTACTACTATAGCTATTATAAATAAAAATAGTGATACAAATGATGAGGCCACAGTTGAAATTAATGGTATAACATCTACAGGAAATACTACCTTTTTTACTAAATAACTATATGCTCTAATTGAGTTACTTGCATTTATTATTGTATCATTAACCGTCATCCACATTGCCATTGCAGGCAAATACCATGAAACATATGGGTAGTTTCCTACACTACCAACATGTAATATATACTGAAATACAATTACATATGTAAGCATAAATATAAATGGTTGCAAAAACCCCCATATTGCTCCTAAACTTGTATTTGCAAATCTATTTTTAAAATCATTTTTTCCTATTCCCCATATTACTTTTCTATTTTGTATTGCTGTTTTTATAAATTCCATATACTCTTCTCCTTGCTACTTTATACGTTTATCTACCAGATTCTAAAACTTATATCTCCATCTTTTTCTATATAATTAGTCTTTACTCCCAATTTTTTCATCCAGTTTCTTGTTTCTATTGTTGTCCACTTTCCTGTATTATAACCTGTTCCAGGGTCATTATCCCACAACCACTTTGGCGTTGGCCATAAACATATTTGTGGATTTATTTTCTGATATACATCTTCATCAACTCCACTTTGCCCATGATGTGACATCTGAACTATATCAGATTTTAGTTTATCACCTTGATTTTTTAACAATTTTTCTCCACTTTCTTTTCCTGTATCGCCTAAAAACAATACTGTTTTGTTATTAATTTGCATTTTTATTACCATGCTAGAATTATTTATCGGATTAACTGTAATCTCTGGATTTCTTACTCCTAATATTTCACATTTAACATTATCAATATTTATTTTTTGATTTAATTGTACTTGTTCAACTTTATCTTTAATTTTTTCCCCTTCGATTACTCTAAAAAAATCTTCAATTTCTTCAATTCTTGATGTTTCATATTGTTTGTACCAATCTAAATCATTAAAAGTTGCATAAATTTTATCTATTTGAATATCAGTATTTTCAACAATATCCAAAAATGCTTGAACATGGTCCATATGTGGATGCGTTAAAAACCATACATCAACTTTATTTCCACATTCTTTTATCTTGTTTTGCAAATTTTCTGAATCTTCTTTAAGTCCTCCATCTATAACTATTGTTTTATTTTCAGTTTGCATTACATATCCCATCATCTGTCTTGTACTATTATCATGTAATTGCGTAAGTACTACTCCTTTATTATACTTTTGATATGTAATTCCTAAAATTAATACTAAAATTATTATTATTGACGTTATCAGAATTTTTGCTTTTTTATTTTTTTCTTTCATTATATTTTCCTCTATATTTATCTTTTCTTGAAAATTTTCAAAATTTTTAATCTTATATTAAATAACCATTTTCCAATACATGGCATGTTTAATATTATAAAATTTTCTATATAATACATAAATTTTTCCGTTTTGTATAATTTATAAAATGTCCCCCAATTTTTAAAATTAATATTTTTTTTAGTTTTTAACATTTTATAGTATTCTAGTGCTTCAACATTTAGTTTTTGCAAATCTTTTGGAAACTTCGAATTATATTCCACATATGATTCAAATACTCCTAATTTAACATCTATAAATAAATTTCTAACATCATTAATATCTGTCATTTCATGTGAAATTTTTTTAGTTCCTACTTCATTATCTCCATGTTGTCTATATAAAATATATTTTTCTGGCATATATGCTAATTTTCCATTAAATGACACTATTAAACCAATCCAATGGTCATGAATCATATGTTTTGACAGTGTTGGCAATGGTAATATTTCTTTAATAAATTTCTTTTTACTAAGCATCGTACATCCAGTCACACAATTATACAAATAGTTTAGTTTTTGATTTCCTATGTATTTTTTTATTTTTCTATCTAATAGCATATATTTTGCAAATGAATCATATATTGTATTTAAATTTTTGTCTACAACTTTTAAATCCCCAAAAACTAAATCTGCATTTTCTTTATTTAAAACTTCTACTGTCTTCTCTATTTTTTCTGGTAACCACACATCATCTTGATCAGCTAACATATAAAGGTTACTACTAACATTTTTTAATAGAAATTCTATATTTTTTACAACTCCTAAATTTTTTTCTTGCAAATGTAATTCTATTCTCTCATCCTCTTGTGCATATTTTTTTAATATATCTACTGTTCCATCTGTTGAACAATCATCTGAGATTATTAATTTTATATTTTTATATGTTTGGTTTAAAATGCTTAATATTTGAGCTTCTATATACTTTTCTCCATTATATGATGCCAATAATACATCTATTTGTTCTTCCATTTTTCGTTTAAAAAGCTCCCTTCTTAAAATCTTTTATTATTATATATATTACGCCTTTATTTGTCAATTAATTCTAAACTTCAAATATCCCAAAACAGGAAAATGAAATAGCACAATTTCTCTAATCATCTTCTTGCCCTGATTTTTTCCAGCCAAAATCTTAAAAAATCCCCCTAATCTAAGATTGATTTTTTTACTTTTTAAAATGCTGTCATAGTACCTTTCTGCTTCTTCAATAAATAATTTATCCTCTTTTTTAGAAACATACTCTTTGCACATCTCAATTCCGCCAAGATATGCTCTATCAATAGCATCTTTTCTATATTCTACGAAAGATTTATAATCTTTACCATGTTCTTGTTTCCATCTATTCAAATTTTGATTTAAACTTCTACCTCCAAAAACATTAGTACTATGTAATCTATAATCAAAAAGAGGTTCTTCAATATAGCTCATTCCCTTTCCTTCATTTGCAATAAATGCTGCTAACCAGTCATGTGCAATAAAATTCTTTTTAAATGGAATCATTTTATCTCTTACTGATTTTGTAATAATTTGTGAACATCCAATTCCCACACATCTCGAAATCGATAATTTACTTTTTCCATCAACTAGCGGTACATTTTTGTATTTAAAATAATCATCGTGTAAAACAATTCCATCTTCATCAATTTGCCTACAATTACAATATACCATATCCACATTTTTTTCTTTAATTTTAGCCAAACTTTTTTCAACTTTTTCTTTATGCCATATGTCATCATGGTCAGAAAACATTACATAATTCGCCTTTGATTGATTTAACAAAAACTCGAAATTTTTATTATATCCCAAATTTTTAGGTTGAATAAATAATTTTATTCTTTCATCTATTTTCTCATATTGTTTTAATATTTCTGCTACTCTTGAATTTGGTGAATTATCATCACTTATATATATTTTAATATTTTCATATGTTTGTTTTAATATACTTTCTATTTGTCTTTTTAAATATTTCTCATTTGTATTATATGTTGTAACTAAAATATCAACTAATTCTTCCATATCCTATCCCTTTTCTAACTTTTCATTAAAATATAATTTGGTTATTAATTTCAATTCATTTAGAGATTCATCTTTTAAATTAAATGAATATAATTTTTTTGGTGGTGCCATAACAATATATTTTATAGCACTTGCCGTGCTCTCACTCATCTGTAAACAACTTTTATCTTGTTTTCCACACGTCCCACACTTAAATCCATTGTCCTTTAAACTAAAATACATCAATTCATCTTTTTGTTTGCAATTTACACATTCAGCTATTCTTGGAGTAAAACCTAAAAAGCATAATATTTTAAGTTTAAATATACTTAATATTAATTCTGGATTTTTATCTGTTTCTGATAATGTATATAACGTGTTTAAAAATAATTGTAAGATTTTATAGCAATTTTCATTTTCATCTGTTACATCTCTAATTATTTTAGTCATCTCTACCGCATAGTTTAACTTGTCCAAATCTGTGCGTAAATTGTAAAACACTTCAATTGTTTCACAAGAATTTATATTATATGTATTTGCACCTTTATACATTAAGTATTCTCCAAAACATAGAAACTGCGTTCCTGCAAGTAAGGCGCTTCTTTGCCTTCTAGCGCCTTTTGCAACACATGATATTTTACCTAAGCCTGGAGTTAACATTGTTAGCATTTTATCATAATCACCTAAATTATTTTCAGAAATTATTATACCACTCATTTTTATTGTTCCCATTTTGCTCCTCCATAGGTTGTTTTAATTGTTTATCTATTTGCTCTTCTAAATTTTGTATTTGTTTTAATTCTAAAAATGTATTTACATCCCCCGTATTTTTAAAGGTGTTCCATGCAATTTTTTTAATCATAAGCTCACTTCCTTTAACTCTATCTTTCGCAATTTGTATACAAATTATGCATTTATTCCTATTGTAGTTTAAATTTTTTTACTATTGATGAATCATCTTGCCAATCTTCTTTGACTTTTACCCATGTTTTTAAATTAACTTTTGTTCCAAAATTATTTTCCATATCAATTCTTGCTGATTGCCCAATACGTTTTAACATATTGCCACCTTTACCTATTATAATTCCCTTATGCGAATTTCTTAGGCAATATATTGTAGCTTCTATGTCATACATTGGTTCTCCTTTTTGATTTTTTCTGTATTTCATTTTTTCAACTTCAACATATATTCCATGTGGTACTTCATCTTGTAAAAATGTAAGTGCTTTTTCTCTTATTGTTTCTTCTGCAAGCTGTCTTAATGTTTGGTCTGTATACTCCTCAGTATCATAATATGCTGGACCTGGTTTTAGGTTCTTTTCTATTTCATCTAATATTATATCTCTATATTTTGATTGTAAAGATGAAATAGGTATTACAGCTTCAAAATTGTATTCTTTTTGATACATATCTATTAAACTAAGTAGCTTTTCTCTTTTCACTAAATCTATTTTATTTATTATTAGTATGGCCTTTTTGTTTGATTCTTTTATTTTTTCAAGAATTCTCATATCTCCTCTACCAATATCCTCACTTGTAGCCTCAATAACAAATAATATCAAATCTATCTCACTTAACACACCAAATGATGTTTCAATCATAGTTTCATTAAGCTTAGTCTTTGGCTTGTGAATACCTGGTGTATCTATAAATATTATTTGTGAATTTTCTCTATTTACAATTCCTCTTATTGCTGTTCTTGTAGTTTGAACTTTATTAGCTGTTGCTGCAACCTTTTCTCCTACTAATAAATTTACTAATGTTGATTTTCCAACATTTGTCCTTCCTAGCATAGCAACAAAACCTGACTTAAATTCTTTTTCCATCTTGCATTCCTTTCTTGTTTAGATTATACCTTCTTTTACAGTGTATTCTAATACATTAATTGTCTTTATAATTAATTTTGAAGCAATATCTTCACTGTCTTCTAATTTACCTATTCTAATTACCTTTTTGTTATCTAATGTTATATCTGTATCAAGTATATCAGCCAATATTCTAGTATCTTTATCCATTCCTACTGGCAAAGTTTTATTTTGATTATCATAATATACACAATTTGAAAATGCAACTGCACTTACTCCTTTTTTAAAATTCATTTTATATAAATTAACTTTTCCACTTTCAGTTTCTATAAGTGCATTCTCTATTTCTTTTTCTAGATTTAAATTAAATACATTAAATTCATTTGTATCTATATTTTCCTCATCTTCTACCCATTTGTATCCACAAACATCTTGTTGTAATTTATTTTTAGTAATGGCTTCTTCTATTATCTCTATGGCATTATTCATAATTGCTTTATATTCTACAGTTTTCATGTTTTTAACAATTCTTAAAATTGAATATTTATTTTTCGGATGTTCTCTATGTGTTTTATTTGCTAATTTGGTAATCTTTCTTGTATCTTCGGCTAATCCTCCAAATATGTCTACAACATCTTCTTCTGTTAAATCTTTTTCATTTTGTAAATCTTTTTTTATTTTTTTTAGATATTGCTCCAATTCTTTCGGTGCTAAAGAATCTGTTTTAAGTTTATTCATTACTTCTATTTGTTCTGTAGTTGTTAGATAGATGTTATCTAATTCTTCCTTTGTATAAATTCTTCTTTGAACATCATCCATCTTTGCTCCAAATTCCTCGAAATCTTCTTCATAATCGAAAATCTTTGAATGTGGCTTTATATTTATTACCTCTTCTTCTCCTTCTTCTAGAGCTTGCACTTCATCTTTATTGCTATATTTCCAAAATTCAAATATACTTTTTTTATGGCTATCAATTTCTTCTATAAATGCTGTGGCATTTTCAATCTTTTTTACTAAATTTAGATTTCGTAATTTTAGAGCATTTATATCCATTTTGGTATTTTTTAGATTTGTTTCTTTTTCATTAGCTTCTTTTCCTTTTTGGATTAGTTCTTCTAATGTATATTGAACTTTTAATTTTTCTTCTGCCATTTCTTCTATATTGGGACTCTCTTCTGTTTCATCTATTTCTTCATTCTCTTTTATTTTACTCTTTTTTCCACTATATTTGAAAAAATATTTTACCTTTCCGAAAAAAGTTTTCTTACATTCTAAGTATGTTGAAATTTGTTTTTCTTTGCTTAAATATTCTATATCAAGGTCTTTGGATTGTTTTTTTAATTTAATTAATTTTCCCTGTAATGAATTATTTTCTTTTATTGCCTTTTTTTCAATATTTACTAATCTCTGATATTCAACATTAACCCAATCACTTAGTTCATCATATTTCATTAATTTATTATTATAATAAAATTCTATACTTCCCAATTTATCTATCCTAGTTTCAAACTGATAATACATAGATAATTCTGATTGTATAATAAATAATGCCTTAACTAATTTAAAAAACTTATTTGCTTCTATTTTGTTTGAAAGCTTTACTTTATAGTCTGATTTTATGTTTCCATATACTTCGGTTTCTCCAACAATCTGTAAACTTGCTTTGTCTGTCTTATCATATACTTCATATATTGAAGGCCAATCTTTAGTAAATAACCATAAATAATTTTCTAAACTTTGTATCTCAGTTTTATTTAGCAATTCTCTACTATACTCTGTATTACTGATTGGAACAAATATTTTTCCTGCTTTCTTTTTTTCTATCTGCTTTTTTAATACATAAAAAAATGTTGAATAATCCTTATCCTCTGTTGGAACTATCATAAAATACTGGTCTGATGCTTCTGCATAATATATTTGCCATAGATAATTTCCTGAATATCTTACTTTGAATGGAATTTTTTTATTTATTAACTGCTGTTCTTTTTCTATTTTCTCAATGTTTTCGATTTTTACATCTTCTAACATTTTTAAAAAGATTTCATTTTTATGCTTTTTATCTTCATTTTTACTATTTGGGTCTAAATAATCAGCTAATGGGCTTGATTTTGCATATTTTTCTTTTACGTCTTCTAATCTATTTGTTGGTGATAATAATATTTGTATTTCTTTTGGAGACACAAACCTATACTGCCTATATTTTTTCTCATCAAAACTTGAATTTGGTCTAAATTTTAAATCCTCTACTAACTCCAAAGTTTTGGGAATATTATCTAAGTCTAAACCAATATATTCTAATTTTTTCTTTATCTCTTGAGTCTTATTATTTTTTTCCAAAGTAGTTTCTCCTTCCAATCCTTTTATTCTTATATATTTTACTATGCAAAGTAAAAAATAGCAAGATTTTTCCTGCTATTTTTATTTTTTTTAGAATACCTATTGACAAAAGTGGAAATACCTATTATAATAAGTAAAGTTTCAAATATGGCGAAGTAGCTCAGTTGGCTAGAGCATCCGGTTCATACCCGGCAGGTCGTAGGTTCAAGTCCCACCTTCGCTACCAAAATAAGATAAAGAGCAAATCTTTATCTTATTTTTTATTTCTTCTAATATCTTCTTCTATATCCTCTACAATTACAAGAATAAGAAGTTGTATTTGTATTTATATTATTGTTCGTAGTCGCATCTGATAATAATGTATTCACACCAGTTCTTCCACTATTACAACAACAATCATTGTCTTCATCATAACAATTTATAGAATTTCCATTGATACTAGCAACAACTTCACCATTACTATTAATTATTCTAAGGTTGCTATTTGTATTTTCGTTGTTATTATTGTTATTCTCTTCATATGGATTATGGCAATTTAAACAACTATTATTTCTAAAAAAACAACAACTTTTAAATAAACAATCTAAAAATGCAGATACAAATGCTACTATTCCTAATATTATCGCTAAAATAACCAATGTTAAGTTTGATAAAATTATTGCAACTAATAATGCAATGGAAAAAAATATAAATCCAACTAATAATGGACAGCGGACTAATCTGTTAATAAATATAGCTAATACTATTGTTACAAGTATTACAGCTAAAAAAATAAGTATATTCATATATATCATCCTTTCCTGATAAATCAGTATGTTTTCGTTATATATTATGAATATACTTATTTTTTGGTTACTTATTGATACATTACCTTCATCAAATACAATCCATTAGGAGGTAACGTTTTTCCGGCATTTTCTCTTCTTTGCATTTTTATTATTTCTGGAATTTCATTAGGCTCAATCTTACCAATTCCCACATCCACTAATGTTCCTGCAATTATTCTTACCATATTATATAAAAAGCCATTTCCTGTAAGTTCTATAAATACTCTATCTCCTTCATCATATACTTCGGCATTATAAATTGTTCTAACACTGCTCTTGCTACTTGTTCCACTTGCTTTAAATGCTTTAAAATCATGTTCTCCCTCAAAATATTTTACTGCCTTTTTCATTTTTTCTACATCTAATTTTTGAGGTATATGCGTTTCTAAATTTCTATAAATCGCAGTTCCTTCTGGTGAATTATTTATAACGTATCTATATGTTTTTTTCTTACAATTTAACCTACTATGAAATCTTTCGTCAACTTCTTCTGCTTTTTTAATAACTATTGATTTTTTTAATTTAGAATTAATTGCTATTGCAAATTTTTCTATTGGTATCTGCGAATTTGTTTTAAAATTAGCAACTTGTCCAAAAGCATGTACTCCTGCATCAGTTCTTCCTGAAGCATTTAATTCAACATCTTCTCCTGTAATCTGCTTAATAGCTTGCTCTATAGTCCCTTGTATATTTAGTTTATTAGGCTGTTTCTGCCATCCATTAAAGTCTTTTCCATCATATTCTATTGTTAATTTTATATTTCTCATTTCTTTCCTTTCATATTAGTCAAAAAGATGGCTTACTTTGCCACCTTTTCTTTTTTGTTAAAAATTCTCTTTATTTCTTCTTTTATATTTTTCTTTTCTTTTTTTGCTTTAGCCTCATTTAATCGTTTTGTAACTATATTACTGATTAATATCTTTTTCAAAGCATCTTCTCTTACATCTGCTATTAGAGTTCCATCTTTTGCAATTGAAACTTTTCCTGTTTCTTCAGAAACTATTATTGCAATACTATCTGATTCTTTTGATATTCCAATTCCTGCTCTATGGCGGGTTCCCAGTTCCTTAGCAATATCTTGATCACTTGCTAAAGGAAGCATACATGCCGCTGCGGCAATTTTATTATTACTTATTATAACAGCTCCATCATGTAATGGCGTATTTGGAACAAATATGTTTACCAATAATTGTGGTGATACTTCCGCATCCATTGGAATTCCTGTTGCTATTATGTCTTTTATTTGAATATCTCTTTCTATTACAATTAATGCCCCTGTTCTTTTTTGAGCTAGTTCATATACTGCAATAACTACTTTATATATATCTTCTTTGGTCTTCGTAATTATATCTTTATCAAATCCAAAAAATCTAGAAAATTTATTAGTTCCTCCAAGCTGTTCTAGTGCACGCCTTATTTCTGGTTGGAATATAATTATTATAAGTATTACTCCCCAATCCATTACAGTAGATAAAATATAATTTAATATATGTAAATTTAGTATTCCACTCACTGCTGTTGCAATTACCAAAAAAGCTATTCCTTTTACTAGTTGCCAAGCTCTAGAATCTTTGACTATTCGTAATAATTCATATGCTAAAAATATAACTATTGCTATATCTAATATTAAAGAAATTAATTTTACTGGATATTCTTGATACATTTTTATATATGTTAGTATATTTTGTTCATAAAAATTATTTAACACTACTCCTATATTATTCATTTATTTTTTCTCCTCTTACGTTATATTCTGTCAACTATCTTACACTTGAAACCACAAAATATATACATGTTGAGCAAGATGCTAAAATCATTAAAACTAATAAAAATACTGCCATTATTTTTGAAGCAATTCTACTTTTATCTATTTTAACTTTTACTTTTGTTTGTTCTTGTTTTTCTTTTTTATCTTTTTTCATTGTTTGTCTTCCTTTCTTTTGAAATTATATTTTTTACACAATCTTATTATAACATAAAATTCTTTTTTTGCAATATGTAAACTATAATATTTTATATATTTCTAAAATTCTCTTTTCTGCTTCTATTATTTTATTCTCATCATTAGCACAAATATATGCTAAAAAGTCATCTTCTTCTACTTCATCTCCAACTTTCTTATTTAACACAATTCCAACATCAGCCTCAATTTTGTCATCTTTATTAACTCTACCAGCTCCTAAATAACAAGCCACTTTTCCAATATCTTCTGCATTTATTTCTTTTACTTTTCCTGTTTTCTTAGTAACTACAGCCAAAGTATATTTTGATTTTTTAAATTTTGTTGTATCTTCTATAAATGATATGTCTCCACCTTGATTTTCAACCATTTCTACAAATTTATTATATGCCATTCCATTTTCAATATTCTCTAACATCTTTAGTTTGTTTTCTTCTATGTTCTCTCCCTTTCCTGCTAATTTAAGCATATTTGCGCCAAGTTCTAATACAACCTCTTTTAAATCTTTCGGCATATCTCCTTTTAGAAAATTTATCGCTTCTACTACTTCTAAAGAATTTCCTATTGCATATCCAAGTGGTTCATCCATAGGTGTTAATACACATCTTACCTCTCTTCCAGCAAGATTTCCAATCCTTATCATTTGTTCAGCTAGTTTTTGTGCATCTTCTTTATTTTTCATAAATGCCCCTTTTCCAACTGTTACATCTATAACAATCTTGTTTGCCCCACTTGCTATTTTTTTACTCATTATGCTTGACGCTATTAGTGGAATATTTTCAACACAAGATATTGTATCTCTTAATGCATATATTTTTTTATCTGCTGGTGCTAAATTCATCGTTTGCCCTATCATACTAATGCCTACTTTTTTTACATCTTCTATAAATTCCTCTATACTTACATTAGTTTGATATCCAGGTATAGATTCCATTTTATCTACAGTTCCTCCTGTAAAACCTAAACCCCTTCCTGACATTTTTGCTACAGGTATACCTAATGATGCAATTATTGGTAGTAATATAATGGATACTTTATCTCCTACTCCTCCAGTACTATGTTTGTCTACAACATTTTCTCCCAAACATGACAAATCCAACACTTTGCCAGAATGTGCCATAGCTAAAGTTAAATCTGTTATTTCTCTATCGTTCATGCCATTTATATATATTGCCATTATTAATGCTGATGCTTGATAATCTTGAATATTTCCTTCTGTATATTCTTTTATAAAATATTCTATTTCTTCTTTGCTTAATTCTTTTGCATCTCTCTTTTTTGCAATTATATCTAATATATTCATTTGTGACCTCCTATTCTACACAAAATGTGTTGTAAAACTTTTTCTATGTATTGGGCAAAGTCCATATTCTTTTATTGCTGCAATATGAGCGGCAGTTCCATATCCTTTATGTTTTTCAAATCCATATTGAGGATACACCTTATCCCATTCTCTCATTATTCTATCCCTTGTAACTTTTGCTATAATTGATGCCGCTGCAATTGAATAGCATTTTGCATCACCTTTTATTATTGATTCATATGGTATTCCAAGTGTATCAATATGATTAAGTGCATCAACTATTATTAAATCTGGTTTTACTGTTAATTCTTGTAATGACATAGTTAAACCTTTTTTAGTTGCATTTAATATATTTATTTCATCTATTTCATCTTGCCCTATAATTCCAACACCATAACTTATAGCTTCTTCTAAAATTTGGTCATATAATTTCTCTCTCTTTTTTTCTGAAACTTTTTTAGAATCATTTACTCCTTCTATCATAGAATCAGCCGGCATTATTACACTTGCAACTACTACTGGCCCTGCAAGAGGTCCTCTCCCTGCTTCATCTATGCCACATATTGTGTTAAATCCTTTTTTTCTTAATTCTTTTTCTTGTTCTTTTAATAATATTAATCTTGCTTCTTCTTTTTCTTTCACTTTTTTGCGTCCTTTCAACTTAACTTATTCATCTATTAATTGTGTTAATGTATATTTTCCATCATATCCTTTTGTATTTATAACTTCTACTTTTATATTATCAAAATCATATTTAACTATATAATTCCCATATTTCTCTGCATCTACTTCCTTAACACCAATATCTTTTAATACATTTTCATCTAAATAATAATAATTTTCATCTACAGTTATTCCTTCTGGTATACTTTTTTCTATTTCTGTTCCTTGCACAGGAATTCCTTTCAAATTTTCTTGTTTAACTTCATTAATTTTCGCTAAATCTTCTTCTTTATTTTTGTCTAAATTAACTGTTTGAAAACATACCTCTTCTAAATTTTTTTTAGTATCTGCTTGAATTAACAACATATCTGTTCTTAAATCTTGCAATTGATTTTCAACTATCATTTTTTTTACATATTTTACTCCAATAACCGCAACAATTATAATTATAGCAATAATAATTATCAATGTTGGAATTGCTACTCCATTTTCACTTTTCATATTTAAAAATCCTCTCTAATAATTTTATATTTATATTATATATGTAGCTAATGCTATTTTCAAGAAAAAATTTAGTTTTTTACATTATTTTCACATTTTTTTCACAAATGTAGTGTATTCTATATGAAGTAAATAAAAAAAAGAGGAGGTCCTTACAATGGATGAAAATGAAAACAGATTTGAAGTAATATCAAGCAAAACTTCAAAAGCAAACTTCAAACAATCAAATGGATTTGGAAAAACAATATTTGTACCATTTTTAAGTGGTGTTATGGGATGTGCTTTAGTTATAGGAACTTGCTTTGGTGTTCCATCTATAAAAGAAAAACTAACAGGAGATACTACCACATCAAAAACAACAGTTCAGACATCTTCTGGAACAACATCAAACCTAATATCACTATCAAACTATTCAAATACAGCAGTATTTGCAGCAAACAAAATATTACCATCAATCGTTGGCATTGAAGTTACTTATACAGCTACATCAAATTCTTTATTCGGATTTGGTACGCCACAAACTTCAACAGCAACAGCTACAGGTTCTGGTATTATCATTAGTGAAGATGGTTATATTTTAACAAACAACCATGTTGTAGATACAAGTTCTTCAAGTTCATACTCATATTACGATATTTCAGATGCTACATCTGTAAAAGTAAAATTAAATAGCGGAACTTATGGAGATAATGCAACATTTGATGCAAAAATTGTCGGAAAAGATTCTCAAACCGATTTGGCTGTATTAAAAATTGATAAAACAGGATTAACTGCAGCAGAATTTGCTGATTCTGACCAGGCAGTTGTAGGAGAATTTGTAATGGCTGTAGGTAGCCCTCTTGGACTAGATACTACTGTTACACAAGGAATTATTAGTGCGGTTAACAGAGAGGTAGAATCTGAAGGTACAAAATATATTTGTATTCAAACAGATGCTGCAATAAACTCTGGTAACAGTGGTGGCGCACTTGTAAATAGTGACGGAAAAGTTATTGGTATAAACACATTAAAATTATCTGGTAGTGGTGTTGAAGGAATTGGATTTGCTATTCCTATAAATTCTACACTTGATGTTACTGACCAATTAATTAACCACAATAAAGTTTTGAGACCTTATATCGGAATTAGTGGTATTAACTTAGATGAGTCAACAGCAAAAAAATATAATTTAACTGTTGGTGTTTATGTAAAAACGGTTCAAAATTTCTCTCCAGCAGAAAAAGCAGGATTACAAGCTGGCGATGTTATAGTTAAAGCAGATGACAAAGACATTACAACTATGGATGAATTAAATGAAATTAAAAATTCTCACCAAATTGGTGATACAATGAAATTAAAAATTAATAGAAATGGTGATGAAAAAGAAATAACACTAACTCTTGCAGAAACTCCTTAATTTTTCAAATTTTCACTTTAAGTTCACACAATGAACAAATTTCATTGGTATATTATATGCATAGTCAGTAAGAACTGATTAATAAACATCCCCTTTTATTTTCAAAAACGGTCTAAATAATTAGACCGTTTTTATTATTACATTATTATTACATCCATTTCGTTTGTATTGTTTTCATTTCCATATGCATATATTATATACAATGCATTATCTTTTCCTATAAAATATTCAGTAACATTATTAATGCTATACATATCACTTGTATAATCTCTCTTGTATGTAGTATAACCCAATTTTTCTAATTCTTCTGACTTTTCTTGTTGAGTTTTAATTTCTTCTTTTATTTTCTGATTAGCCTCTTTTTTGGTTATTCCTTTTGCCTCAAGTATATTATCAATTGTATATTCTTTTTGATTTGTTAAATCATAATTATATGTTTGGATAATATCTCTTTGTGGATTTGTCCCTTCTTTTAAAGTTGACCTTACTACTAATGATAATATATTATTAGATATATACGCACTATAATTTACTGTATATATAATATTACTGTTTTGAGTATTTATAACACTTTTTGCCTTTTTCTCAAATATATCTTTAATTTTGATATTAAAATCTTCTATTATTGAATTGTTTATATTTATATATGGTATGTTTACATTTAATTCATAGTCATTGATTTTATTATCATTATTTTTATATCCTATATAAATAATTTCTTTACTATTGTCTATCTTCGAGATTTTATAACTATTATTTTCTAAATAATTTACCTTATTATTAAAAATATTCTCAAACTCATCTTTATATTGACTTTTTTGTGCTTCAGTTATTTGTGGTATTTTACTCTCTACTTTTACTTCATTTCTTTTTGATATTTGCAATACCATTGCAAATATTACAGCAACAACACATACTATTAATATTCCTACATAAAATATTTTTAATCTTTTGTTTTTCTTACTCTCATCTTCTATAATTACATTCATACTTTTTCCTCCGTGCTTATATTGTAATATCTTTCACTAAAAAATGCAATAGTTGTTTTATTCTTTTTTTAGATATTTTAATTTTGTTGCCATCCCTCCCCTTATATGCCTCTCTGCTTTGTTCTCATCTAATATCTCTCTCACTTCTTTAGCTAGCATAGGATTTATCTCTTCAAGTCGCTCAGTTACATCTTTGTGTACTGTTGATACTTTTCAGAGCGGTAGAATTTTCTTTATTTTTTGTATTTTCTTTTTCTTCGACACTTTGGTAAATGTCTTCAAATTTTGTTATTACTGGCTCAT
>CAKPLQ010000020.1 GCA_934167685.1 uncultured Clostridia bacterium
TGTGATGGACTTCCTCCATCTTTTTTAGATTGTATTTGATATTTTGATTTTTCAAATTCTTTTTCTGTTGTTTCTTGGATTTTCGTATTTTGAGTTCCGTATATCGTTAATCCTGCCATATTTATATAATTAGTTGCAAATGTAGTCGAAATATTATACTTCTTTGCTATGTCTTCTGTTACTTGAGAAATCAATGCATCTGTATGATAAGAATATACTGCACTTTCAGTTTCTATTTTTCCCTTTTTAAAATTCAAACCTTTATCTACATTGCTTATTGCGGTATTATAGCTTGCCTCATCAATATATTTTAAATCCAACATTTTCTTTAAAACTATTTTGGTTCTTTTCGTTATTTTTTCTGTAGTGTCTTTTTCTCCAAATGGATTATAAGAATTTGGAGAATTATTCATCCCCGCTAAAAATGCACATTCTTCTAAAGATAGTTCTGAAGAAGGTTTACTAAAGTAATACTGACTTCCTACTTCTACCCCATACATATGAGGTCCAACATATATAATATTTAAATACGCTTCTAACACTTCATCTTTTGAAAGTTCTGTTTCAAGCATTTCTGCTTTCCACCATTCTTTTACTTTTCTTGTAATACTATCTGTGTTATCTCCTGTAAGATTCTTTACTAGTTGCTGTGTTATTGTGCTTCCTCCATATGATGACTTTCCAAAATGCGTAATATATGATGCAATTGCTCCTCCAGTTCTTTTTATGTCTATTCCTCCATGCTTATAAAATCTCTCATCTTCTATTGCTATATATGCATTTTTCAAGTTATCTTGCACATCATTTAGTTTTATAGGTATATTTTTTCTTGTGCATCCAAGTTTTGCAATTTCATTTTCATCACTATCAAGCACTACTGAATTCTGGAATAGCACCATTTCTTTTGCTAGCATTTTCCATTGATTTGTAGAAATTCCTAAAACTACCCCAAAAATAATTATTATAACAATAATAATTCCTATAATTATTTTAGGCATCTTTTTCTTTTCTTTTTCTTCTTTATTTTTACTACGTTTAGTCTTATTTTTATCTTTTTTCTTTTCTTTCCTGAATGCTTTAGGAACATAGTTTTCATCTTCTGTTTTCTTTTTCTTTTTTTTCTTCAATTATATCACTTTCCTTTTTATGAGCAATATGCGCAAAGTATCGCCTCTAACCCTACATTTAAGTCAATTAATCCTATTTTATATTTATAGTCTAAATCTTCTAATTCTTGTATAATCTTCCTAAGTTCTGAAGTTTTAAATCCCTTTGCTTGTATTTTATATTTATTAACTAAAAATATTTGATTAGGTTTTAATTGTAAACTTTGTGCAATATCTTTGTTATAATAAGTAGCCAATTTTACAAAATATAATTTTTTAAAATGATTATATAATGTTATTAAAATCTTCTGAATTGGTTCTTTTGATGCAATTAAATTATATAATACTTCCATTGCTTCTTTTACTTTCTTTTGTCCTAGATTATCTGTCAAATCAAATATAATACTTTCTATTTTCTTTATACATAGTTTGTCTATATCTTGTTTTTGTATTATGCCGTTTTCTCCTGCATATTCAATAAGTTTGCGAATTTCATTTATTAAATCTTGCATATTTGTTCCGCAACTTTCTATTAAATATTGAAGTGTATTTTCATCAACATTTACTTTGTAAGCATTACATATTGCTTTTAATCTTTTTATAATCTGAAATGGCTTTTGTTCCTCAAAATTGCATACTGTTCCTATTTTTTCAATTGTATTATATATCGAATTCTTCTCTGCCTGATTTTCAACAAATACCAATATTACAGATTCATTTATCATGTCTACATTTTCTTTTAGATAATTGTTTATTTTATCTTTTAATTCTTTACTTGCTCCTCCGCTTCTGCCTTTTACTTCTCTTTTAAATATCCCTGTTTCTCTTACTATTATTAATTTAGTAGTATATCCAAATGCAGGAGTTTCTATATCTGCAATTAACTCTTGAACACTGTTCTCGTCAATATATATGTAGTTTATTCCTTTTATCATTTCTCCAAAGTTTTTCTTTATTTTATTTAGTTGCTGTTCTAATAAAAATGTATCTTCTCCATATAATAAATAAATTCCTTCGGCACATCCTTGATTTAATTGTTTTTCCAATTCTTCAACTTTTAACATGTCTACTCCCTTTATATAAATTAAGAAATTTTATTTAAACTCCTAATATGATGCGAAAGACTTCTGCAACACTCCAAGCTTGTGCAAAAGCACCTTTAGGAGCATATGGTCTTTTAGAATCATATATCTCTGCAATACTTCCAACACATCCTCTTTCACTAATTTCTTTAGAGAATGTTTTAGTCACATTTTCAATAAAAGCATTTAATTGCTCTTCATATTTAGTTTTATCTTTTTTTGTTTTGCTACTTATTGCTAATCTTTTTAATGCATTATAATATGGACCTAAAAGCCATGTCCAAGTAATTCCTTGATGATAACTAAAGTCTCTTCTATATCCATCGCCTTCGTATACTTCAACATAGTTTTCTTCGCCTTTAGCTAATGATTTTAAACCATAATTATTTAATAGCTTTTTAGTAACTGTTTCAAACATATTTCTTGCTTCTTCTGACGTAGCATCTAATACGGGATATGTTAAACTTAATGCAAATAATTGGTTTGGTCTAATTTTTCCATCTCCAAGTACATCATATAAACATTTTCTACGTTTATTATAGAATTTACTTTGATATGATTTTTTGCATTTTGTAGCCATTTTTTCATATTTTTTAGATTTATCTGTTTCATTATTACTTATTGCAAGCTCTTGCATTATTTTTAATGCATTATACCACATTGCATTTATTTCTACTGCTTTACCATTACGAGGAGTTACTGCTATTCCTGCATATTTTGCATCCATCCATGTATTTTGTGTATTTTCTGTTCCAGAAACAATTAGTCCATCTGTATCCATATAAATATTATTATTGTCTAAGTCTATTCCTTTTGCATAATTTTCTATAATATTTTCCATTTTAGGATAAATGTCTTGCATTACAAATTGATAATCATTTGTGTATTCAAGATATTTTTTTACTTGTTCAAAAAATAGTAATGATGCATCAACACTATTATATAATGGCCTATAATCATCTTCACTGTAAGTGTTTGGAATTAGTCCATATTTTATATCTCTAATGCAATGTTGCAAGACCTTTTTGGCATTTTCAAATCTCTTGGTTACTAAAAATAATCCTTCAAATGAGATTAATGTATCTCTCATCCAGTCTAAAAACCATGGATACCCTGCTATTGCTGAATATGTATTAAATAGAGGTCTTTTTATTATAAAATTATCTGTTGCTATTAAAAAAGTTTTTATTAGCTCGTCTTTATCAGTACCTAGCAATCCAGATTTATTAAAAATTTTATTTAGACGAATTGTTTCTTTTAATATTAATGCCCTTACATCTAATTCTTCTATATTTTCTTCGGTTGAACATATAAAAGAAATTTCTTTTTCTTCATTTGGTTCAATTTCTATTTCATACCTTCCTGGAACAACATGATTTTCTTCTGGTTCAAATCCTCTTTTTTCTTCTTCTATGTAAAACATATTGTAAAATATATCATCTTTGTGTTCTATATAATTTCCATCATTTATTGTAATATAAATTGGATTTCCATCATCTATTTCAACTTCTAATTTTTTATTTTTCATCTGTTGTTTTAGTTTAAATTGATGGTCTTTGTTTATTCCATGAGCATTTCTAAAGTTCATTACTGGTGCTAATATTAATTTTGAATGTTTAGCACCATTTTTAATTTTATAATATACTCCAACTGTATTTTTAAAATGTTCCATACAAATTGTTTTGGTAATAACAACACCATCTACTTTATACTCAAATGTTGGAAGTATTTCTTTGGTAAAGCTCTCTTGGTATTTGTATCCTTTAGAAATATAATTTTTTCCAACATTTGTGAATAATTCGTATTTTATTCCATCAATTTCTATACTTTCATCTAATTTTGATAATATCAATCTTCTTCTAGCAGGAGGAATTATAGGGCTTACAAGTAACCCATGATATTTTCTTGTATTAGCTCCTATTATTGTTGATGACGCAAATCCTCCTATTCCATTTGTTATTATCCACTCTTTTTCTAATGCCTTATCCAATTCTAATTCTTCTTTGGCATATCTCATATTTTTTATTCCTCCTCTGTTTATCTTCTTTTTCTAGGAATCTCTTCTCCAGATTCTTTTATCGACCTTATTCTATCACTATATTTAGCACTAAATTTACTTTGCTTTTTGCCCCTGTTCTTTTTATTTGGGTCAATTCCTTTTCTTTCAGCTTTTTTATCTTTCTTTCTCTTCTCTTTTTTTAGTTTATTTATTCTTTTATCTGATTGCAATTTTGCATTTAACATTATATATGATGGGTCATTCTCTTTGTCTTGGAATTTCATATCATTACATATTAATGTGATTGCAGATTCTGCAATCATATATGGGTCATGTCTTATTTTTCCATCAACTATTTTTGAAATATTTTTCTTTATAAATTTTATTCTTTTTAATGCTGGGTCATTTATTTTTTGTTCAACCAGGTCTGCACCTTCTCTGTTATACATTTTTATGTATTCTGGTACTACTTCTCCTGTATCATAAATACAATAATCTATTAAACCATCTCCACAATGTTCTATTATTGCTTTTATATGGTCTTCTACTGAGTAATCATCTGTTTGACCTGGTTCTGTCATTATATTATTTACATATATTTTTATTGCCTTGCTCTCTTTTATTGCTTTTGCAACTCCATTTACTAATAAGTTTGGAATTACATTTGTATATAAACTTCCTGGACCTATTATTATACTATCCGCTTCTTTTATTGCTTCTAACACTCCTGGTGCAGGTCTACAGTTTGATGGTTTTAAATATACTCTGTTTATTCTTGTCATCTTGTCATTCACTATTTCTGGTATTTTATCTTTTTCTTCTACTACATATCCATTTTCTAGCTCTGCACATATTTTCATTTCTTCTGTTGTTACAGGTTTTACATCACCTACTATTTTGAATATAGAATTACTTTTTTCTATTGATTGTGTATCATTTTTGTAAATTTCTTTCATTGCAGTAAAGTATATATCAGAAAATTTTAACCCTCTTAGGCTTGTGTTTTTCATTTCATGATTTAATAGTTTTTCTAATTCGTTTGTTTCTTCTGCAGATAATGCTGAAATACTTTCTTTTACTTCTTCAAATGGAAGTGCAGTTCCTAAGGCTCTTCTTGAGCTATTAGGCTGTTTTCCATATTCTGATACTGCAACTATTGCAGTTATATTATCTGTATATCTTTTCATCCCTGTTAATACAGTATTTAATCCTGCTCCTCCGCCAATTGCTACTATTTTAGGACCTTTATCATATATTCTTCTATCAAATATTAGTGATTTTACATTTACATTTTTTCTTTTTTTCATTCTGTCATCTGTTGCTTCTATAAATAATTCCATATTTCTTTTATTTAAAAATATTAGTCCTAAAACTATACAGGTAAATCCTATTACAAATACTACTATTACTTTACCAGCATCTGCAATTTCCATTTCTTTTTGTACTAATATTTTTGCAATTCCATAACAAGTTAATACAATTCCTACTAATATTAAAAATATCCATCTTTTCATTTTTGAGCTTGATTTTAGCCAATGTCCTAGTCCGTTCATATTATCATCCTTTCAACTTATATAATTTCTATTTCTTGCTCTATTTTCTTTCCAAATTTTTTATATACCTGTTCTTTGGTATATTCCATTAATTTTATTACATCTTGTGCTGTTGCATTGTTTTTATTTATTATAAATCCTGCATGTTTTTCAGAAATTTGCGCTCCTCCTATTTGATACCCTTTTAGCCCACATTCATCTATTAATTTTGCAGTGACAAAGTCTGTTCCTCTTTTAAATGTACTTCCTGCACTTGGATATTCTATAGGTTGTTTTTCTTTTCTATATGTTGCATATTCTGTCATTTTTTCTTTTATCTCTTCTGCATTACCTTTTTTTAGTTGCATTTCTACTTCTAATATTATATAGTCTTTTTCTGCAAATAAGCTTTTTCTGTATTCAAATTTAGCTTGTTCATTTGTAATTGTATGAACTTCTCCATCTCTTGTCATATATGTTACAGTTTTTACTATATCTTTCATTTCGCTTCCATGTGCACCTGCATTCATTCTTATTGCCCCACCGATTGTACCTGGTATTCCTGATGCAAATTCAAAGCCTGCAATTTCTTCTTTTAAGCATTTTTGTGCTATTGTTCCAAGTTTGATTCCACTACCAACTGTTATTAGTATTTCGTCATTTTGTATATGTTCATCTATTTTTTCTATTTCTATTTTTAATACTATTCCTTTTATTCCATCATCTGAAACTAACAAATTGCTTCCGTTTCCTATTACTGTTAATGGAATATTATCTTTTTTTTCATATTCTAATATATTTCTTAATTGTTCTATTGTTTTTATTTTTATAAAGCATTCTGCTGGCCCACCAATTTTAAATGATGTATGCTTATTCATTGGTTCATTTATATAGATATTTTCTTTAGGAATAAATTTTTGAATTTCATTTACATTCATATTTAATTTTTTCCTCCTTAACAATTCCAATCTTATCATTTTTTTCCTAATTTTACAAGAATTTTTGCCAAATCTCTTTGATTTTTCTTAATTTTATAGTATAATATAAGTGTGTTAAATTATATATGATTGGAGGTCATACTATGTGGCAAATATGGTTGATTGCTTCTGGTGTATTTTTCGTAATAGAAATCTTTACGGTGGGATTTTTAATATTTTGGTTAGGAGTCGCTGCACTATTGGCAATGCTGGTAAGTTTTTTCACAAATAGTATAATTCTTCAAACCTCTGTATTCGTTATCGCATCAGGCTTACTTATTTTTGCAACTCGACCTTTAGCAAATAAAATTGTAAAAAAAGATGCTATTCCAACTAATGTTTATTCACTTGTTGGAAAAAAAGGTATAGTTATTGAAGATATTAACTGGGCTAACGGTACAGGTCAAATAAAAGTAGAAGGCGATATATGGTCAGCCAAAACTAAAGAAAAAGTAAATATTCCAAAAGGCACAGAAGTCGAAATTGAGAGTATTGAAGGTGTTAAAGTCTATGTTACGCCAACAATGCAACTTTTAAAATAGTTATTTAAATTTTAAATTTATATAATCGCTTTTGCGAAATATTTGTAGCAAGCAGAACTTGCTAGAAGGAGGAATTTATGTACTTTTTACTTGCATTACTAGTTATAATAATAATTATAGCAGTTAAATCAATTAAAGTCGTTAGACAATCTGAGGTGTATATTATAGAAAGATTAGGTAGATTTCACAAAGTCGCTGATGCTGGTCTTACAATAATAATACCATTTTTCGACCATGTAAGAAGTGTTGTTAGTTTAAAACAACAAACTATGGACGTACCACCTCAAGGCGTTATTACTAAAGATAATGTTACAATTACAATAGATACAGTTGTATTTTATCAAATCACTGACCCAGCTAAGGCAGTTTATGAAATTCAAAGTTTAAAGAAAGGTATTGAATATCTTGCTATCACAACAATTCGTGATATAGTTGGTAAAATGGATTTAGATGAAACATTTAGTTCTAGAGATGGAATTAACTCTCAATTAAGAACAATTCTTGATGATGCTACAGATAGATGGGGATGTAAAATTGATAGAGTTGAAATTAAAGATATTACACCACCTGCTGACATCAGAGATGCAATGGAAAAACAAATGAATGCAGAAAGAAATAAAAGAGCTTTAATTCTTGAAGCTGAAGCTCAAAAACAATCTGCTGTTACTATTGCAGAAGGTAAAAAACAAGCTGCTATTCTAGAAGCTGAAGCTGATAGAGAAGCTAGAATTCGTAGAGCCGCCGGTGAAGCACAAGCTATTAAATCTGTTGCTGAAGCTAAAGCTCAAGAAATTACTATGGTATATGATGCAATTAAAGCTTCTGACCCAGATGAAAAACTTGTTCAAATAAAATCTCTTGAAGCTCTTGAAGAAATTGCCAAAGGAGATGCTAACAAAGTATTCATCCCATTTGAAGCTACTAGTGCTTTAAGCAGTTTAGGTACTGCCAAAGAAATGTTTAAAGATGATAAAAAATAACATTCTATTATCAAAAAACTCTGATTAAAAATCAGAGTTTTTTATATTTTTACAAATACGGCTCTACATGCACAATCGCTTTATACACTTTATCTAATTCAGCTATATTCTTTTCTAAATTATCTGCTAATTTATGGCTTTCTATTGTTGTCATTCCTCCATCAACTGCAATTGTTAAAAATATTACATATTGATATCCAACAGGCGCAGAAGAAATATTATTTACTGCTTTGATTGCTTTATATGCTCTAGCTAAATCTAATATCACATCTTTTGTATTTTCATCTATTGATTTATCCATTAAAATATTGTAGCTTTCCATAAATATTTCAATTCCTATTTTGCAAATCCATGCTGATATGCAAATACCAACAACACTATCAAACCAATTTATTCCTTTTAATGATAACAATATTGATATTAATGTAAATGTTGTAATTACACAGTCATTTCTATGGTCTTGCATGCTTGCCTCTAACAAGATGTTATTATATTTTTTATACATTGCTCTGGTGTATATGTATAATCCTAATTTTGTAGTTATTGTAATTATACACACTGCTATAAGCCACCATGAAAATACTATATCATTTCCTTTGAACAAGGTTACTACTGCATCTATTATTGTTTTTATTGATACTACTATCATTGAAATCGCAATAAATAATGAGAATATGTATTCTGCTTTTCCATGCCCAAAGTTATGGTCTTCATCTCCCGGCGCACTTGCTATTTTATTTCCTATTGCTGTCATTAATGATGCAAATATATCTCCAGCACTATTTATGCAGTCTGCTATCATTGCTTGGCTCCTACTTGTAAACGCTACTCCTGCTTTAAATGCTAGTAAAAATATATTTCCTATCATTCCATACATTCCTGCTTTTTGAGTAACTTTGTATCTTTCTTCCATTTTATCTCCTTATTATATTTTATGCATTTTCTTGCTCTTTATTCTCAATAAATATTAACAATATAGATTTGGCATTTTGTTCCTTGGCTTACATCAACTAATGCTGCTATTTATAACATTTTAGAATAACGAAATTCTAAATCCCACAGCATTGTAGTATTTGGTTGCATTGCTATAGCCTCTACTTGCTGCTCGAATACTATTGCCAAGATTACTGCATGCACCACCTCTAGAAACACATGGTAAGCTTGAATCAGAACTTTTTTCTATTGTCCATTCAAATGCATTTCCAGCCAAATCATATATTCCTTGTTTGCTAAATGTATCACTTGCTCCTGTTGATAATAATATTCCTTTATCTGAGTTTTTTTCTCCATAAGCTCCATTTTCCCATTTCAAACCATATTCCGTTGAATATTTGGACTTTATATTTGTTATATTCCATAGATTATTAGAGTAATTTCCCCAATTGGTACTATCTTTCTTTAACTCCTCTTGCTTTGTTCCTTTTGTTTCTAAATATTTTAATACTAAGTCCCACTGTACTCCAAACATTAAACTTGTATTATAACCTCCAGATTCCATATTAATTGCAAGCAATTGTGCTTGGCTACACGTTACATAATTATATGGATATGCATTTGGTTTTATTACTGGCGTTTCTGTTGGTGCCTCTGTTGCTGAGCCTGATGTTTTTGGTGCATCTTCTATTCCTGCCTCATATTTTCCAACATAAAAACCTCCATTTTGATATATGCTCTTTAACATTTTTTTCTTTAATTCTGTATACTTGTCACTTGTTAATCCTGTAGTCGCATCTGAATAATATTCATCTACATAGCCATCTTCTCTATAATCATTTGTATATGTGTGTAAATCGTTTTCTATTGCTGTATATTCATCATCAGAAAATGTAACAATTTCTAATCCTGCTGTTGAATAAACTGTTTTTGTTCTTGGTACTTCTACCCATACATATTGGTTTCCTGTGTTATCTTGTATTGTTAGTCCAGTTGATAAATTGTTTCCTGTAACTTGTGTAAAACCTGTTGGTAGATATGGAGTTGTTGTATTTGTCACTGTAGCTGAACCTGCATTTGCTTCTTCTCCTGGTTGTTTTGGTTCTGCTATTATACTTACTCCAATATCTGCGTTTAGGTTTTCTTTTGTTTCATCTATTGGTGTTTTTAATAGTTCTACTGTTACTGTTAATTCTGTTGTTGCTCCTGCTTTTAATGTTGTGTCTTCTATTTTACAGCTTACTTCAAAATAATCCTCATTTGAACTTGTTGCTTTGGCTGTTAAGTCTGCTGATAAATCTCGACTTGAATTTTTTACTGTATATATTGCTATAGCTGTATCTCCTTTGGATGTTAATCCTGTTACTTCTATTGTTCCTTCTGTTCTTTTGCTTGTATTTATTGTTGCTGTTGTTGTTCCTTTTCCTCCAGTTGTTGGCTCTCCTATAAATTCTACTATAAAGTTGTCTTTACTTGCTTGCGCATCTCCTGTCCCTTTTATCTTTAATGTTACATTAGTTACTACTGCATATGTTGTTACAATCATCATTATAGCTATTAACACTACACCTCCTATTACTCTTTTTGTATTTTTCATTTGACAACTTTCCTCTCTTTCCTTTGTTTTTTCCATTCAAAAATGTCCCTTGATATTTAACCTTTTTGTTCTACCTTTACTTTATCATTTCTACTATTTAGAGTCAATATATTTTGAATTTATTTTATTCATTTGAATAAAATTTTTTATAGAAAATAGATGAAATATAAACTTTGAATGAAATGTCGAATGTGCATGAAGAAATTTATATTTCATCTATTTCTTTATATATATTCAAAAAAATTCTTTACATTATTATTTTTTACCAAAATTTGCATTACTTTCATATTTATGCTATAATAAGTTAGATTAATAATATTTATTAAAAAGAGGTGTTAAAATATATGCCAATATTAGCAATAATATATGTGTTAACTTTCATAATATTTGCATTAGCTGCATATGCTGTAATGCAAATAAAACTAGCAGGAATTAATGTAAAAGACTTTTGGAGCTTTATCGAAGCAAACCAAATTTTAGATAAATTATATGTATTTTCAAAAAAATACAAAACACTATCGCCACAGCAACAAGTTGTATATTTAATGGAAGCAGAAAAAGTTTTCACAGCATTTGATAAAATTCCAGATATAATTTGGGAAGACGAATTCAAAAAATATGATGAAGTGTTAAAAAAATATAATGAAATAAAAGTTGATAGATGGATGTCTTCTTCTAACTAGAAGCCACCCATCTTTTTATTCTTTCAAACTCGCCTAATATATCACATTTATATTTTAATTTATATTTTTAAAATCCATTTTTCATTTTTCTTTAAATTACCTGCTAAAATCTCTTCTGATATTCTGTCTTCCACAAGATTTTGTATAGTTCTTCTTAAAGGTCTTGCTCCAAAATTGCTATCAAAACCTTTCTCAACTATCGTTTTTATAACTCCATCATCAATTTCCACAATATATTTCTGTTTTTGTAAACGCTCCTCCACTTGTTTTAGCATAATCTGAGCTATATTCTCTATATCATTTTTATTTAATTTGTGGAATACAATAATTTCATCAATTCGGTTTATAAACTCTGGCCTTAACTCCTGTCTTAATTCTTTTATAACTTCTTTTTTTATTTCTTCATATTCTTTCTCACTTTCATTATTTCCAAACCCTAATAATTTTTTATCTGTAATATGCCTTGCACCTAAGTTTGAAGTCATAATAATAACAGTATTTTTAAAATCCACTTCTCTTCCTTGTGAATCTGTCAAATGCCCATCTTCTAAAATCTGTAATAATATATTCATCACGTCTGGATGTGCTTTTTCTATTTCATCAAACAAAACTACCGAATACGGCTTTCTTCTTATTTTTTCGGTTAATTGTCCTCCACCATCATATCCCACATACCCAGGAGGTGAACCTATCAATTTCGATACTGAATGTGCCTCCATATATTCTGACATATCTAATCTAATCATAGAGTTTTTGTTATCAAATAAAATTTCTGAAAGTGCCTTAGATAATTCTGTTTTTCCAACTCCAGTTGGTCCTAAAAATAGGAATGAACCTATTGGACGCTTCGGGTCTTTTAATCCCACTCGTCCTCTTCTTATTGCTTTTGCAACCGCTTTAACAGCCTCATTTTGTCCTATTACTCTTTCATGTAATTTGTCCTCTAGATGTTGTAATTTTTGATTTTCATCTTCTGTTAATCTCTGCGCTGGTATGCCTGTCCATTTAGAAATAATCTCTGCTATATTTTCTTCTCCAATTTCTGTAATATCTTTATTTTTAGTTTTTTTCCATTTATTACTTTCCTCTTCTAATTTTTCTCTTGTTTGTTGCTCACTATCCCTTAATTTTGCTGCTTTCTCAAACTCTTGATTATATATAGCTTCTTCTTTTTCTTTTGATATTATCTCTAATTTTTCTTCTAATGTCTTTATTTCATCTGGTTCGGTAAAAATTTTCATTCTTACTTGTGAAGCCGCTTCATCTATCAAATCTATTGCTTTATCTGGCAAAAATCTATCTGTTATATATCTAACCGATAAGGTAACTGCTGAATTGATTGCTTCATCTGTGATTTTTACATTATGATGTGCCTCATATTTATCTCTAATACCTTTTATAATCTCAATTGTTTCTTTTTCGGTTGGCTCATCAACATGAATAGGACTAAATCTTCTTTCCAGAGCAGAGTCTTTTTCTATATATTTTCTATACTCTTCTATTGTTGTTGCTCCTATTAGTTGAATTTCTCCCCTAGCTAATAACGGTTTTAAAATATTTGCTGCATCTATTGCTCCTTCTGCCGCTCCGGCACCTACTATGGTATGTATTTCATCAATAAATAATAGCACATCTTCAACTTTTTTTACTTCATTTAATACTTTCTTTATTCTTTCTTCAAAGTCTCCTCTATATTTTGCACCTGCAACCATTCCAGAAATGTCCATACTCATTATTCTTTTGTTTTTTAAACTTTCTGGCACCTCTCCTAACACTATTTTCTCGGCAAGGCCTTCTACTATTGCTGTTTTTCCAACTCCTGGCTCCCCTATTAAACACGGATTGTTTTTGGTTCTTCTAGATAAAACTTGAATTATTCTTTCTATTTCTTTTTCTCTACCTATAATATTATCAAATTTTCCATCTTCTGCTTGTAAAGTTATATCCTCTCCAAACTGGTTTAATGTAGGAGTTAATGAATAACTGCCCTTACCTCTTTCTAAATCTTTTTTTATTTCTCTGTCTGATTCTTCTTCATTTATAACTTTTGCTATTTCATTATATATTTTAGATATTTCTACATCTAATTCTGTAATTATTCTTACTGCTACACAATCTCCCTCTTTCATAATAGCTAATAATAGATGCTCTGTTCCTATATAATTATATCCTATTCTCTTAGCCTCTAAAAACGCATTTTCAAGCACTCTTTTAGTTCTTGGGGTAAATCCTAATGTTTCTTTTATTTCTCTTCCTATACCTAATATTTCTTCAATTTTAACTCTTACTTTTTCTTCTGTAATTCCTTGATTATTTAGAACTTTTGCAGCAATTCCATTGCCCTCTTTTACAAGTCCATATAAAATATGTTCTGTACCAATATAATTATGCCCTAACTGTACTGATATATCATTTGCTATTTCTATAACCTTTTTAGCTTTATTTGTAAATTTATATATCATTGTTTTTTCTCCTTTTTCGTCATTTTAGCCATTTCGTCTGCCTTTTCTTTTTGTTCTGGTAATGGCACCCATGCAAAATATGATGACACAAATTCTCCAAATTGTGTTACATCTTCTCCAACTTCGGGATGTATTTGTTTTTGTTTTTTACTCATAAAAAAACACCTACCTCTCTATTAAGGTATGTGCTTTTTTTCTTTTTTTATTCACTAATCTTTTATTCCAAATAATAATTTTACAATTCCTCTTAAACATTTAGGAACTTTTTTTACAACAATAGTCATATGTAACTCCTCCTTTTAGCAGAGCAACCATAATATTCCTACTAATATTACTACTACACCTATTAAAAATAACCATCCTAGTGTTGGCAAAAATAGTACTAGCAATATTCCTATTCCTAATCCAATTAAACATACACCTAAAGTCTTTTTTAAGATTTTCATTATGATTCCTCCAAGTTTTTTAGTATATTATATGTTGATTTATTAATTATGTGAAAACTGCACCGCAGAGAACCGGTCCCAAACGTGCAAAAATAAATGCACGTTTGGGACCGGTTCTCTGCGGTGCAATTTTCTATAAAGCACAAAAAAGAAACCTAGAATTTCTTCTAAGTTTCTTTATCATATATTTATATTTTATAATTATTATCCGTTTACTAAATCTTTTAATGCTTTACCAGCTTTGAATACTGGAGCTTTAGATGCAGGTATTTTTATTTCTTCTTTTGTTTGAGGATTTCTACCTTTTCTAGCAGCTCTTTTTCTAACTTCGAAAGAACCAAATCCAACTAATTGAACTTTGTCTCCTCCTTTTAATGCTTCAGCTATAACTTCTGTGAATGCATTTACTGCTGCTTCTGTTGCTTTTTTAGATTCTCCTGTTTTTGCAGCGATAGCTGCTACTAATTCAGCTTTGTTCATTATACATTACCTCCTATAAATTTTTGTATATGTACTCTATATCACTGAAAATAGTAATATTCCGTACTCCTTTATCTTATTCTCCAAATTATATTAAAATCCCTTCTTTTTTTTGAAAATTTTAATATATTTTTGTTTTTTCTAAGAATTTATATATTTTATCACCTTTTGGCAACATATATATATCTTCCTTATTATATATTTTTAATGCTACTACAGCTGCTAAGTATATTACTACAGCAAATAACATCGCTATTATTGTTGCCAATCTTCCAGATATTATTCTATCCATTAGTAAATATAGTGTATAAGAACATATTGCCATAATAGCTGTTGCTATAGCTGGCTTTATAACAAATTTATTAAATGGTAAATCTAGTTTTACATATTTTTTCAAAACATTAAATACTATTGTAAATGCCACTGCATGACATGCTATTGACCCAATTGCTGCTCCATATATATTAAAGAATGGTATTTTTAGTAATATTATATTTAATACTAATTTAACTAAACATCCTATTCCTAATGCTGTTGCAGGTACCATTACTTTTCCAAAGCCTTGTAATGCTCCATTTATTGTCTGGTCGAGTATAGAAAATATTACTGATACTGATATTAGTTGCAATAGTAATGCTCCTTGGTTTGCATTTGGATATAATAGATTTAATATTGGTTGTGCAAATACAATCATTCCAACAACACAAGGTAATCCTATCAACATTGATGTTAATAATGAAAATGATGTTCTTTTTGTTGCAGACTCTCTATCATTCTTCGCTTTTGCTGCTGATATTGCTGGCACTAATGCTGTTGCGAATGCAATATTTATTGCTAATGGTAAATTTGTAACCGTGTCTACTTTACCACTTAATTGTCCATATAATTTTGTTGCTATATCTGCAGGCATATATGTACTTAAAATTCTTTTTACTGTAAATGAGTCTATATTTTTGTTAAATGATGTCATTATTGAACTTAGTGTTAATGGAATTGAGACCATTAAAATATTTTTTACTATTGTTTTTACATTTTCATATTTATAATTTGTTGAACTTTGAATTTCATTTCCGATTTCTTTTCTCTTTAGTCTATAATACATAAACAAATATGCAAAACTTGAAAATGTTGCAAGTGTTGTTGCTACATTTGCTCCAGCTGCCATCATTTCTGTTGAAGTTGATGTTGCATATGCAACTATTTCTACAATTCCAATTGTGAATATTGTCTTAAATATCTGTTCCAACGTCTGTGCTCTGGCTGTTATTTTTAATGTTCTTCTTCCATTAAAATATCCTCTAAATACTGATGATATTGATACAAAAAATATTGCTGGTGCCAGTGCTACTAATGTTAATTCTGATTCTGGAATTTGTGTCCAACTATATGCAATTACATGTGCACCAAAGAATAATAACATTGAGCCTATTGCTCCAAGTGTCCCAAATGTGACTAATGCTACTTTGAAAATTCTATTTGCCCCTTTATTATCACCTACCGCTAATCTTTCTGACACTAATTTTGATATTGCATTCGGTACACCTATTGATGATACTGTAAGAAGTAATGCATATATCTGATACCCACTTGCATATATTGCATTTCCTGCATCTCCAAATCCATCTCTATTTGTTAAATATAATGTATATATTAACCCTAAAACTTTAATCAATATTTGCGAAAACATTATTGTTACAACACCTTGCATAAATGTTTCCTTTTTTATTGCTCTTTTTTCCTTTGCCATGTTTCCTCCTATAAATAATTCTATGTATTTTATTATCTCTTTATTTCTAATACTAAATAATTATATATATAAATGTTAAAATTATCAAGAACTTTTGCCAATTTTATTGACAAATGGCTAATTTTGTATTAAAATTGATAGGTATTATGTTAAAATATGATTTAAATATGAAACTTCTCCCCGGTGGTTTTAGATTTAAATTTCATATAAATAAATTTAATTTAAAATAGGAGGGTAAATATTACCATGAATAACGTTACATATAGTGCAAAAAAAGAAACAGTTGAAAGAAAATGGTATGTAATCGATGCAGCAAACAAACCATTAGGTAGAGTGGCTACAGAAGTTGCTAGATTATTAAGAGGAAAACACAAACCAACTTTCACACCAAATATCGATACAGGTGATAATGTTATCGTTATCAATTGTAAAGATGCAATATTAACAGGAAATAAAATGAATTCAAAAATCTACAGACATCACTCAGGTTACATTGGAGGAATGAAAGAAACTCCAGCTGCAGTTATGTTTGCTAAAAATCCAGAAAAAGCAATGACATTAGCTGTAAAAGGAATGTTACCACACAATTCTTTAGGTAGAGCTATGGCTAAAAAATTAAGAGTTTTTGCAGGAAGTGAACACAATCTTCAAGCACAAAAACCAGAAATTTGGAATTTTTAATTAATTAAGGAGGAACTATAATAATGGCTAAGTCAAATAAAATCGTATATATGGGTACAGGTAGAAGAAAAAGTTCAATAGCTAGAGTAAGATTAGTTGAAGGAACAGGAAAAATAACAATAAACGGAAAAGATATCGAAGAGTTTTTCGATTTAGAAACTTTAAAAGTTATTGTTAGACAACCATTAACAGTTACAAATACATTAGCTAAATATGATGTAATTTGTTCAGTTCAAGGTGGTGGAGTTTCTGGTCAAGCTGGAGCTATCAGACATGGTATAGCTAGAGCTTTAAATGAAGCTAACTCAGAATACAGACCAGCATTAAAGACAAACGGATTCTTAACAAGAGATCCACGTATGAAAGAAAGAAAAAAATACGGTCTTAAAAAAGCAAGAAAAGCACCTCAATTCTCAAAGAGATAAGGTTATATATTATACAAAAATCGAGAGCAACACGTTTCTCGATTTTTTATTTTACTTTTAATTAAGCAAAAAGAAGCGAATTAGTTTCCGCTTCTTTTTTGTTCTTTTTTATATTCTTTAAATTCTTCTTGATTTTCCTTAGTATACCCTTTTAAACAATCAGTTGGTACCTTTTCACATATTTTATTAAAAATTTCTAGAAATTCCTCTGTTGTACCACCTTTTATTTTTACACAATTAATATTTGTTTTTCCATCTTTTAAATGTACTATTATGCTTGATGAAGTTGTTACAACTCCATAATATTTTACATTATGAATATGTACCCATTTAACATCTGAAAATTTAAATATTGCAAAACCTCCTTGGCTTTTTAAATCCACAAGAAAATCTTTTGTTATTATTATTTTATCTTTATAGTGTTTTTCTTCTACATTATCATCTAGCTGATTTGCTAATTCATTTTCATAATCATTCTTCTTCAAATATTTCTTTATCCTACTTTTTATTATTAAAACACATATATTATATATTAATAAAATGATAAATCCTATTATTGCAAATATAATAGCAACTTCTTCTAGTGTAGTATCAACTGGTGATTTTCTTACATTTAATAATACACTTCCAAAATATCTTTCAAAATCGTCTACTTTTATTTTATTATCTTCTTCTAAACCTTCATTGTAATAATCAACTAGCATCTTTTTTAGCTCGTCTGATACATTTTCTGTCATACCATAAATTTTTACTGGTTGTGGTTTTGTTGCATTTTCATCAGTTGAATATGTATAATCTTTTATTTCTTTTAATTTATCAATTGTTTCAAAATCTAAATCAACAACATACCAATATCCATTGTTAAATGCTATACAGTATCTGTCATTACTAGAATCTGATGTATTATCTGCATTTCCATATATAGCAACTTCATCTGTTAGTCCTTGAACCTCTAGGTAAGCATATTTATTTTCTGCCATCCCTAGCGCTCCATCTGTTGTAAAATCTATTGCTTCTGGTAAATTTTTTTCTTTTCTAGTTTCAATTGAATATGAAGCAATTATTACTGCTATTATACATATCAAATATCCTATCCATATCCATTTAGGCATTTTTTTACCTTTTTTTATGATTTCTTCTCCTTTTATTTCCATATACATTTTTACTCCTTTTATTAATATATTTTTCTATATAAAAATATTGCTATTCCCAATCCAATTATACTGGCAATATTAATATTAACTGAAAAGGCAAATGTTAGACTTAACACATTCATATTTAATACAAATGGTTCTTGAATTCCAAATGTTTGACCATAAGATAACCAAGTAAGCCAATCTACCTGTGCTGCTAGTTCTCCAAGTAAACCTCCTATTACCAATCCTGCAAATATAAATAATATTACTATCCATGTATTTTTATCTCTTGTAGCCATTTTTTATTCCTCCATTTTTTTATTTTATCTTCCGACACTTGCTAACCACTCTTCTACACTCATTACTTTTTCATTATTGTTGTATGACATATAGAATGTATTTTCTCCTGTTTCTGTATTTATTTTCATATATACATTTTCAAGTATATATGTTGGTATTAATTCTTCTCCTTCAGCTGTCATTAAATTATAATATTTATCTTTTCCTACTATTATTATTTTATAACTTGGCACAACTACTGCTGGATAAATATTGCTATCTTTTATTCCACTTATTGAGCTGCAACCTACATTAGAAAATTCACAATCTCTAATTTTTTCCCCTTTTATATTGAAAAATCCCCATAAGTCTTGATTATTTTTTACAGGTATTACTTCATCTAATAAAACATATTGATTTTCAATTCCACTACCAGAATATTTATCTATATCAATTCCAATCTGTTTATATTCTGGTGCAAGTATTACTTTTCCTTTTGTATCAACTATTCCATATAAGTTATTTTGTTTTATTAAATATAAACCATTTTGATTATCCATTATTTTAATTTCATCATAAGTTATTCTTACTTTATTTATACCGTCTTTTCCTATAACTCCATATTTTCCACTACTCTTAACTAAAAAATCTGATGTTGCTGGCAAATATTTTATTTCTTCATATTTATTTTCTAATACTGATTCTCCTGTTTCCGCATTTATTACTCCATATTGGTCATTTGATATTATTATCATCATTTTCTCAAATATTGCCTTTTTATCTGAATATTCTTCTGAAAGTTTTATTTCTTCTCCATCTATTTTTTGCTTTGTTGAATAATATTGATTTAAATAATCCATTGTATATATATTAATTCTTTTCTTTTCTAAGTTATAGTCAAATAAGGTATTAAAGGCCTCTTCTATCCCCTTTGGAGTTGTATATAATTCCCCATCTTTTTCTATTACTTTTTTATCAATTTTTATATATTCATAATCAGAATCTCCTCTAGTCTTTACTAATGTATCTGAATCTTTAGTAAACATTGCTATTTCATTTTCATTTTTTACATAGCATTTTGTAGAATCTTCTGATTTTATTTTATAATCTCCTCTATAGTCTTCATAATTAAGGTATTTCGCTATAGCTCTTATTGGTATATATAATTCATCTGTACTATTTTCTGGAATATATAATATTTGCTCTATAGCATTTTTACTTTGACCATCTACTGTTATCCTCATTACAGCTCCATTTAAATATATTATGCCACAAATTATTAATATTGTTAGCACAATTAATACAGCTATACAAATTCCTATAATCATAGTCAATTTTGATTTTTTTGTATTTTCAACTTCTTCATATAACTCCATGAATTCTCCTCCTATTTTTCATAACCGTATTTTTTATAAAATTCTTCTTTAAATGTTCCTAAATTGTCATTCTCTATTTCTATTCTAACTCTTTCCATTAATTTAGTCAAGAATCTTAAGTTATGAATTGAAAGTAATCTTACTCCCAAAATTTCATTAGCTTTTATCAAATGTCTGATATATGCTCTTGTATAATTTTTACATGTATAACAGTCACATTCAGGGTCTAATGGTCCCCAATCTCTTTCATATGTAGCATTTCTTACTACTACCTTTCCATGTGATGTCATGGCTGTTCCATTTCTTGCAATTCTTGTTGGTAATACACAGTCACACATATCTATTCCAGCCATTGCTGCTTCTATTAAATAATCTGGTGAACCAACTCCCATCAAGTACCTTGGTTTGTCTTTTGGCATTAATGGTGCTGTATATTTTAATATGTCTATAAATTCTTCTTTAGGTTCTCCTACACTTATTCCTCCAATTGCATATCCTGGTAAATCTAATTCTGCTAAGTCTTTTGCTGATTTTTCTCTTAAATCTTTATAAAATCCACCTTGAATTATTCCAAATAATGCTTGGTCTTCTGGCCTTGCATGTGCCTCTATACACCTCTTTGCCCATCTTGTAGTTCTTTCCATTGAATTTTTAGTATATTCATATGTTGATGGGTATGGACAACATTCATCAAATGACATGATTATATCTGCTCCAAGTGCATTTTCTATTTCCATAACTTTTTCAGGTGTAAACATATGCTTACTTCCATCTAAATGTGATTTGAATTCTACTCCTTCTTCTGTTATTTTTCTTAAATCACTTAAGCTAAATACCTGAAATCCTCCACAATCTGTTAATATTGGTCTATCCCAATTCATAAACTTGTGTAGTCCCCCTGCCTCTTTTACAATATCATGTCCAGGTCTTAAATACAAATGGTATGTATTTGATAATATTATCTGTGCTTTTACTTCTTCTTTTAATTCCTCTGGTGTCATTGATTTTACTGTTGCTTGTGTTCCCACTGGCATAAATATTGGTGTTTGAATGTCCCCATGTGGAGTGTGCACAACTCCTCTCCTTGCTCCTGTTTGCTTACATTCGTGTAATAATTCATATGTTACTGCTGGTTTCATATTTGCTTCCTTTCTTATTTCTATTTTATAAACATTGCATCTCCAAAACTGAAAAATTTGTATTCTTGTTTTACTGCTTCGTTATATGCTTTTAATATATATTCTCTTCCTGCTAATGCTGATACTAACATTAATAATGTTGATTCTGGTAAATGGAAATTTGTTATTAATCCATCTAAGCATTTAAATTTATATCCTGGATATATAAATATTTTTGTATCTCCCTCTGTTGCTTGTACTAATCCTGTTTTTTCGTCTGCAATGGTCTCTAAAACCCTACAAGATGTTGTTCCTACTGCAATTACTCGTTTTCCTTGTTTTTTTGTTTCATTTATTTTATCAACATCTTCTTGTTTTATATAAAAATGTTCTGAATGCATATCATGTTCTTCTATATTTTCTTCTTTTACAGGTCTAAATGTTCCTATTCCAACATGTAGTGTTACATTTGCTATTTTTACACCTTTTTCTTCTATTTTCTTTAATAATTCATCTGTAAAATGTAACCCTGCTGTTGGTGCTGCTGCTGAACCTTCATATTTTGCATATACTGTTTGATATCTGTCATTTTCTTTTAGTGCTTCGTGTATATATGGAGGTAATGGCATTAGTCCAATTTTGTCTAGTATTTCATTAAATATTCCTTGATATTTAAATTGTACTTTTCTTGTTCCTCCTGGCATTGTATCTAATACTTCCGCTTCTAATAGCCCTTCTCCAAATATTACTTTTGCACCTGCATGTAGTTTATTTCCTGGTCTTACTATACATTCCCAAATGTCTCCTTCTATTCTATTTAATAGTAAAAATTCTACATTTGCTCCTGTTTCTTTTTTTCCATAAAGTCTTGCTGGTAGTACTTTTGTATTGTTTCTTACTAAACAATCTCCTGGTTCTAAGTAATCTATTATGTCTTTAAATACTTTATGTTCTATTGTTTGTTTGTCTCTATCTAATACCATTAATCTTGATTCATCTCTTTTTTCTATTGGTACTTGCGCTATTAATTTTTCTGGTAGCTCATAATTAAATTCTGTTAGTTTCACTTTTATTGCATTTCCTTTCTTTTTCTCATTTTTTACTCTTATATTGTACTATTTTTTCTTATTTTTTTCAAGTTTTATGTAAAAAAATAATATCTAATTCTTTAATAAGAATTAAATATTTTTTCCTTTCCATTGTTTATTGATTTAATCTAAAAGATTTAACTATTTTCTGTGTATGAATTAAATTCTCCACTGAAATAAATAAGATTTAGCACACCTTGAGTATGTGCAAAAAAAATAGAAGCACATATATAAAATATGCTTCTATTATACCTTCTCATCTTGCTAATGTCAAGAAAATTTTATCGACAAACTTCGACATCAAGCATTAATTTTTCTCCATTTATACTTACTTCTGTATAAGTATCTCTTTCTGCATTAAATACTACATTCTCTGTTAAAGTTTCTTTTTTAATATCTGATTCAAATTTCTTTACAAGTTCTTCTAGCATTTCATTTTCAGATACATATAAATTTATTTTATCTAATACTTCAAATCCTTTGTCTTTTCTCATATTTTGAACTTTTGATAAAATTTCCCTCACATATCCTTCTTCTTTTAGCTCAGGAGTTATAGTTGTATCTAATACTACACCAATTTCTCCTTCACCAGCAAATGCGAATCCTTCTTTTCCTTGCATTGTAACAAGTAAATTTTCTGATGTTAATTCTATTTGTGTTCCATCTATATCAATATATTCCACTCCACCATTTTTTACTTTGTTAGCTAAATCCATTTGATTTAACTTTGCAATGGCTTCTCTTATTTTTGGAATTAATTTTCCATATTCTTTACCTAATACTGGTAAATTTGGTTTTATTTCAAAATGAACATATTCATTCATATTTGCGCCTAAATCTACTTCTTTTACATTTAATTCTTCTTTTACTATATTTCCATAATATTCTGGCAAAGTATCTACAGATATTAACATTTTTGAAAGTGGTTGTCTATTTTTAATATTTGCTGAATTTCTTGCACTTCTACCTAATTTCACTAATGAATATGCTAAGTCCATTTCATTTTCTAATTTTTTATCTATTGCTTTTTCATCAACATCTGGCCATAAGCACAAGTGAACACTTTCTGGTGCTTTTTCATCTAATCCTACAACTAAGTTTTGATAAATTTCATCTGTCATAAATGGTACAAATGGTGCTGATATTTTTATTAAATTTACTAATACTTTGTATAATGTTGTATATGCACCTATCTTATCATCTGTTAATTCTTCTCCCCAGAATCTTTCTCTATTCGTACGAACATACCAATTTGAAAGTTCATCTGTAAAGCTTTCTATTTGTAATGCTGCACTTGTTATATCATATTTATCTAATTTTTCTTCAACTTCTCTTATTAATGTATTTAGTTTTGATAATATCCATCTATCCATTATATTTTCTGATTTAAAATCAGCATATTTATTAGGATTAAATTGGTCTATTTCAGCATACAAAACATAGAATGAATATACATTCCATAATGTACTTAAAAATCCTCTTTGTGTTTCTTGCACATTGCTAATTCCTAATCTTGTTGGAAGCCATGGTGCTGAGCATGTGTAGAAATGCCATCTTGTTGCATCTGCGCCAACTGAGTCTAATAATACCATTGGATCTACACCATTCTTCTTTGATTTTGACATCTTTTGTCCTTTTTCGTCTAGTACGTGACCTAGTACTATACAATTTTCATATGATGGCTTATCAAATAAACATGTTGATATTGCAAGTAATGTATAGAACCATCCTCTTGTTTGGTCAATTGCTTCAGAAATAAATTGTGCTGGGAAATGTTTTTCAAATTCCTCCTTGTTTTCAAATGGATAATGCAATTGTGCAAATGGCATTGAACCTGAGTCAAACCAACAATCTATTACTTCTTTGAATCTTTTCATCTCTTTTCCACATTCCGGACATTTTAGATGCACATTATCTATATATGGTTTGTGTAATTCTATTTCATCTGGGCAATCTACTGCTTTTTCTTTTAATTCTGCTATTGAACCTATACATTCCTCATGACCACATTCACATTTCCATACTGGCAATGGTGTTCCCCAATATCTATCTCTTGAAATTCCCCAATCTATTACATTTTCAAGGAATTTTCCAAATCTTCCTGTTCTAATTGTATCTGGATACCAATTTATTTTGTT